>CAZEMY010000062.1:0-10176 GCA_964513405.1 uncultured Desulfobulbaceae bacterium | reverse complement strand
TTTCTTTCCAGGGGCTGTCATAATCATTTTGTTCCATGTAGCCTGTACCTGTTATCTTTTGCCGGTAAATAGCGATACCATGGCATTATTATACGCGTCGGCCATAGTTTTGTCCACCTTATAACGGTAGATGTCAATGTGATACATCTTTGCTTTTAATCACACTGCATACTGTTTGCAGAATAATCTTCAAATCAAACAAAAATGTTTTATGTTGCAGATAGTAAACATCATATTCCACCTTTTGCGGAATTGGAAGTTCGTCCCTGCCGTTAACCTGAGCCCAGCCGGTCAGTCCCGGAGTTAAAGCATGAACCAATTTTTATGTTCGCAAACCTGATCAGGTCATCCTGATTAAATAATGCCGGCCACGGTCCCACAACACTCATATCCCCTTTTTAGATGCTGAAAAACTGTGCAAGTTCATCCAGACTTGATTTACGCAGAAATTTACCGATGGGAGTAAGAAACTGATCGGGATTTTCAAGCAGATGGGTTGCGAGCAGGGTATACACGAACCATGGTCAGCGTTCTTAACTTTTTCGTGATTTGGCAAATTCCTCTTTGAGTTCACTGGGCAATGAGTGTAGTATATGCATGTGAGATTCTTGGTTATGGTTTTACACAATTAAAATATACCATAATCTGGTCTCGCACGCACTGTTAACCTGTTGTTCTTCATAAGAAGAATATCATCTATGACAAAAAAACGGGAAACTCCAGTTCCGAACAAGAGACTTATTTTATGACGAGTTACGATGTTTTTAACGGGGATGCGGACGGGATATGTGCCCTGCATCAGTTACGGCTTCATACCCCCCGCCCCGATGCTCACCTGATAACCGGAGTGAAAAGAGATATTCGCCTCCTTGATAAAATCAAGGCTGTAAACAATATGCGGATTACCGTTCTTGATATATCCATGGATTCCAACCGCCAGCCTCTTGATTACCTGCTTGCCCAGGGTAACGAAATATTTTATGCTGATCACCATTTCAGCGGTGAAATACCTGAATTTTTAGCTCTTGAATCCCATATTGACCTTTCCCCAAAAACCTGTACTTCTCTTATTATCAACCAACTTCTTAAAGGTCGGTATCTTGCCTGGGCAGTGGTCGGAGCCTTTGGCGACAACCTTGATGAAGTAGCCACGCAGACAGCCCGCCCTTTGAACTTAAATGATGATGAACTGACAAGGCTGCGGGAAACAGGAATCCTCCTCAACTATAACGGTTACGGGGCACGCCTTGATGATCTGTTCTTCCCGCCAGATAAACTTTACAAGCAGGTTCACCTGTACGAAAACCCACTTGTTTTTCATGCGGAATCGAGTGCTATTAACACCTTGCGTAAAGGGTATGAAGATGACATGGATAAGGCCAGCAGTTTTTCCCCTGCCCGGGAAGATGTGGCTGGTCGTATCTACCAGCTACCCGGAGAACCATGGGCTCGCCGGGTGGCAGGTGTCTTTGCCAATACCCTGGCTCGGGAAAAACCTCAGCTTGCCCACGGGTTGTTAATGGCAAACAGTGACGGTTCTCTGCGAATCAGCGTCAGGGCCCCTTTAGAGAGGCAGCATGGTGCAGATGAATTATGCCGGATGTTTCCCGGCGGAGGAGGAAGACGCGGTGCTGCCGGTATCAATAGTTTGCCGGCAGTGCAACGACAAGAGTTTATGGATGCTTTTTTTCGGATTTTTTTACCTGAGGATAAATAATGAATTTTTCATCTGTTATTTTTAAAAGATACAATTGCATTGCAATATTTTTTATTGTCTACCTGTTGTTTATGTTGCCGGTCACTCTTCACGCCGCAAAACCAAAGGCGGCTGACCTTGTTGAGGACAAACAGCTCATAGATTTAAGCCACGAGAGATATAAACTTCTTTTTGCTGAGCTTAAAGAAGAACACCGGTTCACCGACCAGGAGTTACAGTCAATATTCAAGGGACAGAACATATCCAGACGGGTTCTGGTGTTGATGGATACCCAGTGGGAGGCTAAACCATATTATAAGTACTACCCTCTTTTTATAACTGATAAAAACATAGCCAAGGGCAGAGAAAAACTTCGTATCCATAAAGAGCTTCTCGACAGGGTTGAAGAAGAGTTCGGGGTGGAGCGGGAGATACTCGTTGCCATCTGGGGTATAGAATCAAGGTATGGTTCAAATATGGGGGCTTTCAATGTGCTGAGAACCTTGAATACCTTATTTGATGCCTACCCGAGACGGGCAAAGTTTTTCCGCACCGAGCTCATTCATTTTCTGGTACTTTGTCGTGAAAACGGCATTGACCCGCATACTGTAATGGGCTCTTTTGCCGGGGCTTTTGGCCAGACCCAGTTTATGCCCTCATCATTTAATGCCTACTCGGTCAGCTTTGACGGAGACGATAAACGCGATGTCTGGAACTCAGTCCCGGATGTGCTGGCATCCATTGCCAACTATCTCAAAGCATTTCGCTGGTCGTTTGATGCACCTGTTTATATCGAACTTGGTCATGAACTTAAAGGTCAGGAACTAATCGCAGCGAGACTTAAAGGTCGAAGAGGCAGGGTTGACTGGCAATTAGTACGGGATATACAAAATATAAATATTCCCCGTCCCCCAGACGGCAGAGACCTGTCCATCGTTGCCCTTGAGCTTCCTCCGGGCGGTGAGCATTCATATCGCTATGTCGCCGGATATCCTAATTTCCAGGCGATTACCATGTGGAACCATTCCAACCGGTATGCCATGGCTGTTACCGAGCTGGCAGAGGCTTTCAAGAGGGGTGGGGGAAAATAAGTGACTCTGTATTTATAGCTGATTAATGGCCCTCAAAATAAGGTTTAAACTGCATATCCTCCTCCATGATGTGGGTCATTAACCAGTCTCTTAAGAAGATAGAAATCCTGCAAAATTTCTTCATCATTATTTTCCAGGCGGTCTGTGTATTTAGAGACCTTCTCTAATAAATCCTGGGGTATAATTTTATGCTCTTCCAAACCGGGATAGTTAACTTCTGCCAGTAGCTTTTCTTCGCTACTGAAATGTATCTGAGCATATGCTGTCAATTCATTAAGAGTAGAAGTTATGGCTTGTTGAGGTTTTTTATCTCGCACAAGTATAAAGATATCATTAACCAATTTAACCAGGATTTTATGTTCATCGTCTATCTCATTGCTGCCAACAGAATAAGAATCACGCCATTTTATCAATGCCAACATGCACCTCCTTTTTGCAGGAATTTAAGGGTTAATCTAATTTGATTCTATTAAAACAAAATGAATATTGCAAATATTATCACATTGACCACTGATTTTGGTCTCATCGCCCCATATGTCGGACAGATGAAGGGTGTCATTCTTGGGAGGAATATGGAAGTACGAATTATTGATCTGCACCACTTTATTCCTGCCCATGATATCTTCATCGGGGCCATGACAATTGCCACAAGTTATAAATACTTTCCCCCAGGAACGGTTCATCTCGTCATTGTTGATCCTGGTGTAGGCAACCAGCGAAATATTATTGCCGCCACTGACGGGCAGCACCTGTTTGTTGCCCCTGATAACGGGTTACTCACCATGATTGACAGGGAAAATGGTCTGAAAACCGTTTACAGAGTGGAAAACATTTCATTGTTCCCTTCAGAGATCAGCAAGACTTTTCATGGCCGCGACATTATGGCTCCTGTGGCTGCGTCTCTTGCCGACGGCATGGCATTGGATGAAGTTGGCCCTAAAATAGATTTTACAGACTGTGTCCAGCTGGAAATCCCCAAACCAATGGTTAGTAAAAACAGAGTTACAGGGGAAATTATCTATATAGATGGATTTGGCAATATGCGGACAAACATAGCTTTTAATTATTTAAGTAAAACTCAACCGGAAACCTTTAGGGGAATAGAAGTAGGCAATCATGTTGTAAACATGATTGCAACTACTTATGCGGAACAAAAGCCTGGGATGCTTGTCGGCCTGGTGGACTCTACCGGTTATATTGAGATTGCCGTAAACAAAGGCAGTGCAGCAGAGCTTACCGGATGCGACTTGGGGGATATGGTAAGCCTTTTTTTTACCGAGTCCTGAATAACTGTAGAGACAAGGCACACCCTGCCTCTACTCTTTTGCAAACACCTATTTCGGTGACTCATAAAAAAAAGGCTGGCTCCATGCCTGTTGCCATGAGCTGTTCTGGATATGAAAACGGATATAATCGGTGGGTCTTGAGCTGAAGTTCCACACAAATTTGTGCCCTGTGTGGGTGGCCAAGACTCTACCCCGGCTGCCAATCACCCTGATATTGGCTTTTTCTGCCATGGTAATGGATACCTGATCGTTTTCCCTTGATAGTTCCGTGATTGTAACGCCGGTTGAGCAGTAAAAATTTCCCTCCGTGATGGCTTTAAAAATAGATTCCGAGGTGTTTGCCGGGGAGCTGACCATAATCCAAGCATAACCAATATCGTCTTTTTTATGGGAGTCATCACCGGCAAAACCAAGCAGTGGAACCCCCATGGAAAGAAGGCGATCCCATTTCCAGGTGGCATCCGCCAACCCGTCGTCAACCTCCAGGGTGTAGTTATATATTTCAATGCCGTCAAAAGACCTGCCAAAACGAAGAAGAGTCTCTAAGCGGTGATGTTCCTCAATGAGCCAGTTTGGGTGGTTGGCTATTTTAAGAACCCCATTGTCGGGGCAGCTCATAAGCTTGTCAAGGCTCTTGTGGCGCAGATAAGTTTCAATTCCAGCAGGATCAGTTCCGTAAATTCCAACATGATCGTATCTCGTTACCGTACCAGTGGGAACCTGACCGGTACGGGAGTTCCACTCTGTGCCGGGAATCAGGGTCAGAACGGGGTCATCGACAACAGTAACGGTAAGGTGGTCAGATATGGAAAGGAAATCGTAACCTTTCTCCACATACCTATCCAAGAGTGCCTGCATGGGAATGGAGGCACATGGGCTTGCAGGTGAACAATGGGCATGAAGACATCCCTTATGCCAGCTTCCTGAGTTTTTTTCATATGGATTTTGCCAATTTATGGACATTATTTCTCCTGTTTTCAGCGAGTCTGATTTTTTGATAAATTTTAGTTAATCTTCGGGGCTGAACTAAAATAAGGTAACTGGCGGTACGGTCAAGCCCTTACAGTAAGAGTCATATATAACAGTCAGCTATATTATACAACCATATGAATATAGGACTATATTGTTAGTAACAGGTTAGGATTGACTTAAGAGATGATTTGCATAACATCGTTATATGTAGTTATTATAAATTTGAAGATTGACAAACTTATTAAAAAACGATTAATCATTGTACTTTAATCTACCAAAAAAATAAATTTTCTGTAATAATCGTTCCAGCCTGCAGGGATTGACTATCCCAAAGGGTACTTTGCTATAAATAAATTCTGGATATAATTCGTTATCCTCCTGTTTCACCTGTAACCCTTAAGGTGTTTTTAAAAATGATTACGGAGAGATAGCTTCACAACGGACAGGAAAACTTAAAAAAGGAGATCAGCATGGCGTTAACAGTAAAAGGAATCGCAGAGAGCATCAATATAATGGGAACCCGCAGTGGCAATGCCATGAAAGAGAGGATTCCCGGGCCTGTCCAGGAAATGGCAAAAGAGGAAGCTGCAGCAGGTGCTTCTTATCTTGATCTTAATATTGGCCCGGCCAGAAAAGACGGTACCGAGCTTATGCCCTGGACAGTTCAGACCGTAGAAGCGGCTGTTGATACGCCTCTCTGTCTTGATACCACCAATACAGATGCCATGATTGCCGGTTTTAAAGTGGTAAAAAACAAGGAACAGGCTATTATGAATTCCATTTCCGCCCAGCCGGAACGGATGGAAGCCCTTATTCCAATTGCTGCCGAGTGCAAATGTGATGTTATTGCCCTTCTCTGGGGACCAGATGGTATGCCGCGGGACTCAAACGAGAGAGCTGCCATGGCTGTCGATCTGATGATGGCTCTAAACGAGGCTGGTATTCCAAACGAGAAAATACTTTTTGATCCAATTGGTACACCCATGACCCTTGGAGCGGATCAAATTGCCTCCGGGCTGGAGTTTATGATGATGCTTGCCGATATTGCCCCGGGTTCAGGCTCGACAGTTGGTCTCTCCAATGTATCAAACGGGGTTGCCGAGCATCTTCGCAAATATCTGGATCGCACATATCTGATAATGTTAATGAAGTATGGACAGAGTACTGCCATTGTCAACTCTTATGACTCTGAGCTTATGGCTATTTGTAAAGGTGAGCGGCAGAATTTGGTTGATCTTGTCCATGGGATGATGGACGGTGATGATCCTGATTCATCAAAGCTTGAAGGAACAGCTCTTGAGCATTACAAGACATACAGAGTGTTATCTGGTCAGGCTGTTTTTTCTGAAAGCTGGCTTGAGCTGTAGAGACAAAAGAATGATGCATTGTGAATGATGAGTGGTAAGTTACTGGGTTGCTTGCGAACATATGCCACTTTAATCTTTAATTTATATCGTTATTGCATTGCGGAAACACTATTAATTTGTTGGTTCCGCAATGTAATATTTGTGCTTTGACAGGTAAACAAAAATGAATTCAACATCTGCTTGGACAAAATCGAGCTGGAAAAATTATCCAGTTCTCCAACAGCCAAAATGGCCGGACAAGGATGCACTGGACACGGTGCTGGCAACAATTTCCTCGCTGCCACCTCTTGTTTTTGCCGGTGAAATTCGTGATCTTAAAAGACAGTTGGCCAGTGCTGCCAAAGGTGAGGCTTTTCTTCTTCAGGGTGGAGATTGCTCTGAGGAATTTTCCCGTTGTACAGCTCCAGCTATCAGAGAAAAACTGAAGGTTTTGTTGCAAATGGCTGTTGTCCTGACCTATGCCGGTGGAAAACCGGTGGTCAAGGTGGGACGGATTGCCGGTCAGTATGCCAAACCCCGTTCCAGCGATACAGAAATGGTTGATGGGGTGGAACTCCCCAGTTATCGTGGTGATATGGCCAACGCCATTGAACCAACTCTTGAGGCAAGGATTCCTGATCCGCAAAGGCTTCTTCAGGGGTACAACCTCTCAGCTGCCACCTTGAACCTGTTGCGGGCTTTTACCAGGGGTGGATTTGGCTCTTTGAGAAGAGTACAGGCATGGAATCAGGAGTTTGTCAAACAGTCTCCCATGGGTCGTTCCTATGAGCGGCTTGCCCGCCAGATCAGCCAGGCACTTGACTTTATGGAGGTTATTGGCATTCCTACGGATTCACCACAGTTAGAACAGGCCCAGTTCTTTACCTCCCATGAAGCGTTACTGCTGGGATATGAAGAGGCTCTCACCAGAGAAGACTCGACCACAGGCGGTTTTTATGATTGCTCTGCCCATATGCTTTGGATTGGTGATAGAACCAGACAGATTGATGGTGCTCATATCGAGTTTTTACGCGGGGTTTTAAATCCTTTGGGCATGAAGGTCGGACCTAAGCATGAAATTGACGATATCCTCAGGATTATCGAGCATCTTAACCCCGAGAACGAACCGGGTCGCATCACCATTATTGCCAGGTTTGGGGCGAAGGAAATTGATAAACACTTGCCGCCTCTGCTGCGGGCAGTGAAAGAGTCTGGATTAAGCGTGGTCTGGAGTTGTGACCCCATGCACGCAAATATTCGCAAAACCGAAACAGGTCATAAAACGAGAAGTTTTGATGATATTCTCTCTGAACTCCGTTGTTTCTTTGAGCTGAATTGGGCAGAGGGGACCATTCCGGGTGGCGTTCATTTCGAGTTGACCGGAGACAATGTAACCGAGTGTACAGGCGGTGCCAGGGAATTATCCGATTCTCAGTTGGGTGAAAATTACCTGACAACCTGCGATCCCCGCCTGAATGCTGAACAGTCGCTGGAAATGGCTTTTAAGATTGCAGAGATGATTCGCAGTTAGAGTCAGGGGACAGGAGACAGGATACAGGTTGCAGAGTTTAAACTATCATCCGCCAAAGGCGGGACACTAACCTGTCTCCTGACACCTGTCACCTGGCACCTGGTACCTGGTACCTGTCACCTGGTTAACGCTCCACCCGCCTTTAACAGTTCAAATATCTCCTCCCTGTTTACAGACTCCATTACGGAAGCAAGATTGTCTTTATTTCTAAAGAACCGACTCGCCCAGGCCATAATTTTCAGATATTCATAACTAACAGTGGCGGGGAAACACAGACCTGCAAAAATATAAACCGGCTGGTTGTCTGCGGCATCAAAACTGATTCCTTTTTTCGACCGGCCAAAGCAAAGAATCGGCCTCTCCAGGTTTGGAACCACTCCGTGGGGGAAAGCGATACCGTTGCCAACTCCAGTTGAGCCAATTTGTTCTCTTTCCAGCAAAACTGCCAAAGCTGTATCTCTATCTATTTGCGGGTTAACCTGGCAAACCGCAGCGATTAGCTCTTTCAAGGCCTCCTCGCCAGTAGTGGAAGTCATATCAGTGATAATGCATTCTTTATCAATCTGGATCATTTTTCTGTACAAAAAGTAAAGATTAGGAAGTAAATTTTCTGCGGGAGTTTTGTAACTATTTGTTATTGGGTCATAAGGAAGGGGAATTAAACAACCTGGACATATAACTTGCCCTTCCTAAGTCCGTGCCTGACGACGATGTTTAACCGGCAAAATTTTCAATTGATCCCTATACTTTGCAACAGTTCTGCGGGCAACTTTTATTTTTTCCTCAGCCAACATATCAGAAACCTTACTGTCACTTAAAGGTTTTTGGGGATCTTCGCCGGCTATAATCTGCCTAATTCGTGTCTTTATGGCCTCTGCCGCCACAGTGTCACCATCTGTCGTAGCCACAGCAGTGGAAAAAAAATATTTCAATTCATAAATCCCCTGGGGAGTATGAATATACTTATTTGAGGTGATGCGACTAATGGTTGACTCGTGCATGCTTATATCTTCAGCTACATCGCGGAGAATAAGCGGCTTGAGATAGCCGGAACCCCGTTCAAAAAAATCCCTTTGGAATTTAAGCAGACTCTCCACAACTTTATAAATTGTTCGTTGCCGCTGTTGAATGGACTTGATAAACCATTCGGCATTTCGCTTGCTTTCCCTTAAAAAATTCTTTGAATCTTTGCTCATCGAGTTTTTTTGTTTAAGAAGAGTTTTGTACTCTTCCGATACCTGAAGATGGGGCAGGTCATCATCATTGATGTGAATAATAAATTCGTTATCAATTTTGTATACGAAAACATCCGGAACGACATATTTTGTCTGTTCGTTGGAATATTCATTACCAGGATAAGGGGTTAGCGTTCTTATGGTCTTGACAGCGTCCTTGACCAACTTGACTGTTGCCCCGGCACTACGGGCAAGCTTGGCAAAATTTCTGGTTTCCAGCAGATTTATATGCTTGTCAATGATTTGATAGGCCAGAGTCTCATCCAAACCTCTTCTGTCAAGTTGAAGAAGAAGAGATTCTCTGATATCCCTTGCCCCGACCCCGGGCGGGTCAAGGCTCTGGACGAGACGAAGTGCTGCCCTGCCCTCTTCTTCATGGCAGCTGTTGCATAAAACAATATCGCCAATATCCGCTTCAAAGAAACCATGCCCATCAAGGTTACCGACAATAAAATGGGTCAATCTGGTATCCAGGTCGTCAAGTTTAAGATGGGTAAGCTGCCAGAAAAGAAATTCTCTTAACCCTGGCTTTGCAGAAATAAAATCAAACTGTGTTGGTGCATCTGCCGGGGGAGTCTCCCGGGAAAAAGAGAAATCGCTGTCAAAATTATTACTGTAATCTTCCCAGTTTATTTCTCCTACCGTGGCAGCCCCCTCCCCTTCAACCTGTGAAGTTACAGTTTTTTCAGGGATTTCTTTTGTTTCTGCCCCATCAATAGAGTCCGGATTGGAGTCGGGCTCATCCTGTGCCTGAACTTCTTCCAGCATGGGATTCTGCTCTATTTCTGCTCGCAACGCATCTGTAAGTTCCATGCGGTTCAACTGAAGAAGCTGGATAGCTTGCCGTAGCTGTGGTGTCATAACCAGTTTTTGGGCAAGCTGCAGATTTTGTCTAAGTTCAAGCATACAATAGCTTCTTATTTTAGTTTTGGATTACAGACTTTGAATTTATGATGCCTTTTAATCTATAACCGCAAATGACGGTTGGCATTAATTTTGCTGGGCGGCAGTAAACAAAG
>CAZEMY010000061.1:1313-10178 GCA_964513405.1 uncultured Desulfobulbaceae bacterium | reverse complement strand
GACAGAGGACAGGGTTTCTGGTTTCTGATTTCTGTCACAGGCATATCGTTGTCAAAAAAATGACCCAAAGCCGTCCAGCCACTGACATATGCTGGGCGGCTTTTCTTGTTATGAATTAAATGTAATAATTTAAAGCTGTTCCTTCAGGGAATTTTTTAACTCCTTCTGGTGTCCTATTTGCAGATTATCTTTGACTTTACATACGGATGAATCGTAAACTTAAACCAGCCTAGTAAAAAACACGAAAATAAATAACTCATAAACTGCCAGCAGGGAATAATCTTGTGGATATAGCAACAATAGTTGGTTTAATTGCCGCCTTTGGTCTGATGCTCATGGCCATTCTCAGTGGGGGCGGACTCGGAATGTTTATAGATACCCCCTCAATGCTCATTGTTGTAGGTGGAACCGCAGGCGTTCTGCTGGTTAATTTTCCAATGAAGGATGTAATAAGTGCTATAAATGTAGCCAAGAAAACCTTTTTAATCAAGGAATCCAATATTAATCAACGGTTAGAGCAGTTGATGGATTTTGCCAATAAAGCCCGAAAAGAGGGTATCCTTTCTCTCCAGGGTTCCATAGATTCTGTTGACAATGATTTTCTTGTCAAGGCTTTGCAGATGGCTGTTGACGGACAGGAACCGGAAGATTTGAAAAACATGCTCAATACAGAAATTGATTATATTGAGGCCCGTCACGAAAAAGGAATAGGTATATTTGAGTCCCTTGGTGCCATCTCACCAGCCATGGGGATGATCGGAACTCTTATAGGTCTTGTCCAGATGCTTGAAAATCTTGACGACCCAGGTGCCATCGGGCCTGCCATGGCTATCGCCCTGCTAACTACTTTTTACGGAGCTGTAATGGCAAATGTTCTTTTTCTTCCCATTGCCGGTAAGCTGAAAACCCGTTCAAAAGATGAATTACTCCATAAGGTTATTATCATTGAGGGCATGGGAGCAATCCTCTCCGGGGAAAACCCAAGAGTCATGGAGCAGAAACTACACGCTTTTATTGCCCCAAAATTGCGGGAATCGGTTTTTAACAAGTAAGTAAGAGTTGACCAACACCTCCGTCTTCGCACGATCAGGGGCTGCGGTAAGGCTGGAACTGTCGATAACACATAAGGTTTTGATATGTCCCAAAAAAAACAAAAATGCCCGATGGGGGCACCCATGTGGATGACGACTTTCTCCGATATTGTCCTCCTCCTGCTCACCTTCTTTGTTTTACTGCTCTCCATGGCAAACATGGACCCGGTTAAAGTACTTAAGGCTCAGCAATCTCTAAAAGATGCTTTCGGCTGGAGGCAAGAAGCCACATCGACAGAATTTCAAATACCGGTTCTTCCGTCCCCGCCAATTGGCAAATTTAATCCCATCCCCAGGGAAACAGTCACAAAATATTATAAACAGATTAAAACATATCTCGAACTAAGCAAAATAAATCAACAGGTTGAGGTTCTTAAAAAAGATAACGACACCATAGTGTTACGAATTAATGATTCGGTTCTATTTGCACAGGGAAGGGATGTGTTAAATCCGGCCAGCTACCCTTTGCTTAGAAAAGTAGCCGATATTGTCCGCCCTCTGCCCATGCTCATGCGTATAGAAGGTCACACAGACAACACACCATTTACAAGAGACGGGCGTGATAACTGGGAACTTTCTGTTGCCAGGGGGGTGGCAGTTATGCGCTTTTATAATAAAGGGAATTTGTTTCCACTGGATCGTATGTCTGCAATAGGATATGGCTATGCCCGCCCCATTGTCCCTAATACCTCCGTGGAAAATAAAGCCCGAAACCGGCGGGTGGATTTTGTCCTGAGAAGTAATGTAACTCCTGAGCAGGGAACAGTGAGCAGACCGATCACCCCATTTTAATTACAAAAACAACTTCGCATAAAAAGACCATGGCTGATAAAAAAGATAACGAAACAACGGAAGAAAAAGGCGGCAAGAAAAAACTTATAATCATTATTGCTGCTGCCCTTATCATCCTTATCGGTGGTGGTGCGGCTGCTTATTTTCTATTTCTAAAAGCACCGCCTCCGGAAGAAGAACCTGCAAATGAGCAGGTAGCAATGATCAGCCCCGAGGAAATTGATCCAAGCGTGATAGGACCAATGGTTAACATCGATGAGTTTATTGTAAATATCATCAGTGAAGATGGTGCTCATTTTGTAAAGACTGCCATGACTCTTGAGCTGACAAATGAAATTGTTCTTGGAGAGGCTAATCAACGAATGCCTCAGATAAGAGATGCTATAATTCTTCTTCTTGGCAACAAAACATTTGAAGAGTTGCAGGATATACATGGGAAAAAACAGATAAAGGCAGAAATTGAAAGCAAAATTAACTCGTTTCTCACCACCGGACAGGTCAGAAATGTTTTTCTGACCGACTTTGTTGTTCAATAATTTGGAACAAATGGTGCAATTCTATGAGCTTATTCCTGTAATTATTCTCAGGTAAACTGTTACCTCTAAAAATACACTTAAACACTGTGGAACCAATACTAAACAAGGAAGAAATCGGTGATCTGCTTGCTGCCATCAAGTCGGGAACCCTAAATGTCGATTCAGACGAAGGAGACATTGGGAGCAGGAGAATTGCCAAAGTTGCCCAGGGAATTAACATCTTCGAGGTGTATAGCCGTGATGCAGCAAGCGGTGAAATGCGTATCCCCAATCTGGATATCATCCTTGACATGTTTGCCCGCAACCTCGGTAACTCGTTGACCAATACACTCCAGCAGAGTTTTCTTGTCGAGAGGAGCGAGATAACCACAACCACATTTGAAAAAAGTATAATTGAGCTGAATAATAAAGGGGCTGTGGGCATATACAACACAGATCCCCTTAAGTATGGATGCCTGTTCCACATCGACAGCCTGATGGCCTTTACCATTCTTGAACTTATGCTTGGCAGCACCGGCACAGAAGATCTTGTTGCCCTCGAACGTAACCTGACCAGCATAGAGATCAATGTTATTGAAAGCACCATGATTGCCATTGCCCACGACCTTAACAAGGCCATCCTGCCTGTTATCAAGATGAAGACTGAGCTGATAAGGTGCGAGAATAATTTTCGCCTCGTTAATATTGTCGATGCCGACACAGAGGTACTTAACTGCCGATTTCAAATTAAAACCGGAACCGGCAGGGCTGGAGAATTGCGGTTTATTATCCCATACCTTACCCTTGAACCTATAAGAGAAAAATTCAAGGAATTTGTCTCGGCCACTCAGGCCTCTTATACATGGGGGAATTTTTTTGGCAAAGAAGCTCTGGAAATGAGAAGTAATGTTGTTGCCAGATCCGGGGCAATGTCAATGAGCATTCGCGAAATAATGAACATGAAAGCAGGAGATATTATTAACCTTGAATATAACCCCGATCGTCCCCTGGAAATTCTTGTCGAAGACAAACCAAAATTCTTTGCCGTCCCTGGACAGTTAGATGGTAAAAAGGCTTTTCATATTACCGGTCGTTTCAGTAATCGCTTAGGAGAAAAAAATGGTTCCGTCAAATGAAACAGAAATGGAAACCGATAAAAGCAAGACCCTTAAACCTGAAGAAACAGCAGAACTATTAGAGGAACCGGGGCAGAGAGTCTCTTTAAATTCCAAAGCCGGGGAAGATGCAACCCGTGACCTGGAATTTCTCTTTGATGTTCCTCTCCATGTCTCCGTTGAGGTTGGCCGGGCCAGGATTCTTCTCAAGGATCTTCTCCAAATGGGGGAAGGGTATGTGGTTGAGCTTGATAAATTTTCCAATGACCCTCTGGATCTTTATGTAAATTCCCGCCTGATCGCCCGTGGTGAAGCAGTAAAAGTGGGCGATAAATTCGGTATAAAACTAACTGAAGTTGTCAGCCAGGCTGACCGCATTTCCAGACTTGGATAATATAATCGTTTGAATATCACCCCCTTTTCGTCCGATTCGCCTCATCCGCATATGAGTATATATAGCGGGAGAGACGAATCGAACAAACCTGGGGCAATATTCAAACGATTAGTTCAAGTAGGTCGGATTAGCGAAAATAATAATGAAAATAAAAAATACGGTGAAGTGACAATAAACGAAAAGTATCGACACAGCAAGGCGTTAGCGTAATCCGACAACACGGTGAGAGTCGGATTACGCTCATGCCTTGCCATTATATATTTTTTGGGTTTGATTGCAGTCTTTTCTGTTTATCAGCTTTTTTCGTTTTACCCGCTAATCCGACCTACATATCTAACCCTTTCTCTTATGTCGAATATCCAGCAGACAACCTCAGAACTTGAATAACAAAACTGAGTGCCGGATAAGAAATAGTTGCCTTGCACTGATTTTTCACCAATTCTAATACTTACTGGATAATATGTTGAAACACTTACTTTTATTATTAATCATTACTGTTATCCCTGCACCAGCCCTTGCCATTGCCGGCGAACCGTTATCAATGGGATCGGGGCTGTTAAGAACGGCTTGGGCATTGCTCCTGGTTATCGGTCTTATACTTTGTATATACGGTCTGCTTCGCAAACGATTCGGTCTCGGTGCTCTTCAGCAGGGGAATATCAAGGTTCTTGAGATTAAACATATTGTCCCGAAAAGCTCAATTGCCTTAGTGGAAGTTAATAACAGGCAATTTCTTATTGGAGTGAATCCCAATCAGGTAAGCCTGCTGGCGGATTTCGGTGATTGCGATAAAGTTGCAGCAGAAAGGGATTCTCCTGACTTCAAAACTATCCTCGCAAAGGAACAATGAAACCATTATATCTTATACCTCCTGTCCTGCTTCTCTTACCTGCCCTTGCAGGGGCTACAGGCCTGCCGACCATCTCCATTGGCATAGAAGAAGCCGACAGCCCCCAGGAGGTCTCGACAGTCCTGCAAATAATCTTTCTCCTCACCATACTTTCCGTTGCCCCGGCCATAGTCCTGATGACCACCGCTTTTACCCGGATAGTCATCGTTCTGGGTTTTGTCCGCCAGGCTTTGGGAACGATGAACATACCACCAAATCAGATTATTATCGGTCTTGCCCTTTTTTTGACATTTTTTGTTATGGCACCAACCATTGACACCATAAACAACACGGCTCTTCAACCATATCTCAACGAAGAGATCAGCCAGAAAGAAGCCCTTGAGAGAGGCGTGGAAACCATGCGGGATTTTATGTTTTCCCAGGTACAGGAAGCTGAACTGCAACTGTTTATTGATATAACCAAACAGGAACAACCTGCAAATAGAGATGAAATTTCAACCACCATCCTGATCCCGGCCTTTATGCTTTCCGAGCTGAAACTCGCCTTTCAGATGGGTTTTATGATATACATTCCATTTCTCGTTATTGACATGATTGTTGCCTCGGTTCTTATGGCCATGGGTATGATGATGCTGCCGCCCATTATTATTTCTCTCCCCTTTAAACTCCTCCTCTTTGTCCTGGTTGACGGCTGGATGCTGGTGGTGGGGTCATTGATGCGAAGTTTTCATTAACCCACCTGCCGAAGGCGGGATACTTACCTGTAAACCTGTAAACCAACGGAGTCGTTATGAGTCCCGAAACAGTTGTTCACCTTGGCAGAAAAGCGGTGGAAACCATTCTTCTTGCCTCAGGTCCGATGTTGATTGCTGCCATGGTGGTCGGACTGATTATAAGTATATTCCAGGCGGCTACTCAAATCAACGAGCAGACCATGACATTTATTCCAAAAATTGTTGCGGTATTTGTTACCATGCTGATATTTGGTCCCTGGATGATTAATCTTCTGGTCACCTTCACCGCCGGGATTATCAATTCCATGCCGGAACTTATCAGATAAAACAGTGGTGCTTATAGCTTAAACATGGAAGCCCTGCTGATTCCCATAGAGCAGTTTCAGAATTTTCTTATCTGCCTTGCCAGGGTTTTGGCAATCTTCAGTGCATTGCCGGTATTGCAGGGCAAGCAGATACCCCCCCAGGTTAAAGTGGGAATCGGTTTTGGCACTGCCCTGCTCCTTTTTCCGCTCATGGCACCCTATACACCTGATTTTACCCTTACTCTGCCCGAGTTTGCTCTTATTCTCGGCAATGAAGTCCTTATCGGTATGCTTCTTGGCCTTGCTGCCAGGCTTGTTTTCACATTCATAAGTTTTGCCTACACCGTCATCGGCTACCAGATGGGATTTGCAGCCGCAAATATATTTGACCCCCAGACAACCCAGCAACTCTCATTGATGAGCCAGTTTGCCAATGTTATTGCCATCCTGATTTTTCTTTCTCTTGATATTCATCATCTTTTTTTTCATATAATGGTTGATTCATACCGTATATTCCCACCTGGGATGATTAATATTTCCGGGGATGCTATTCCCCTGGTTCTTGAGATGACCGCCCAGATGTTCGTGCTTGCCGTCCAGATAAGTGCCCCTGTCCTTGCCCTGCTGCTCGTCTCCAATATGGTGTTGGGTCTTCTATCCAGGGTCTTTCCCCAACTCAATGTCTTCATGCTCTCCTTTCCCATCAATATCGCTCTTGCCCTGTTTATTATTGCCCTTACCCTTCATATTATGCCAATCATTATAAGTCGGGAATTTGACACCGTGATCGAAAACTTTATCCGCATCTTTCAGGCACTATAGCAGAAATCAGAAGACAGAAGACAGAAGATTTTGTTTTGCCTGTTTTAATAATTATATCAGCCTTTGGCTGCTGACCATTCTGTCTTCTGACTTCTGGCTTCTGACCACCTGGTCTCTGATATGCATAGAGTAATCTCAGTTCCAACCTCGAAACTCCAAAGAAACCAGAAAAAATGGCTGAAGAATCTCAAAGCGGTGGTGAAAAAACCGAAGAAGCGTCGGCAAAACGAAGGGAAGATTTCCGCAAAAAAGGACAAGTTGCCCAAAGCCGGGAAGCCCAAACCGCTGCCCTGTTCTCATTCATGCTGTTGTTCTGGGTGTTTTACGCTCCCTGGTTCTGGGACAAGCTAACCCTCATGCTTACCAAAATCTGGGCTGACTGTGCCTACGACATCACCCCGCTTTCTCTCATGAACATGGTATCGTTCACTTTTACAAACATGGCTATCCTTCTTATTCCCATGTTTCTCGTTTCCCTGTTTGCCGGCTTTGTTTCAACCTACATCCAGATTGGCTGGCTCTTCACCGGTAAACCGTTAATGCCTGATTTCAACAAGCTTGACCCCATAAAAGGGGCGGCAAGGTTTGTTTCAAAACGCTCTTTTATTGAGTTCTTAAAGTCAATACTCAAGGTTATCCTGATTGCCTGGGCAGCTTATCTGACGATTAAGGGACAATTTGATGACGCACTTGTTCTAATCGACATGCCCATTATTAAATTTGTCATCTTTCTCGGCGAGACCATAGTTCTCATTATGATGAAAGTATCTGCAATCATGATTGTTCTTGCCGTGCTTGATTTTTTGTTTGTCCGCTGGGAAATGGAAGAAAAGATGAAGATGACCAAACAGGAGCAAAAGGAAGAACACAAGGATACAGAGGGTGATCCCCATATAAAGTCAAAAATCCGTGCTATCCAGCAGCAAATGGCTCAAAAACGGATGATGGCCTCCGTGCCTGATGCGGATGTGATTATCACCAACCCAACCAGAATCGCCGTTGCCGTTAAATATGATGGAGACAATATGGAAGCTCCTGTTGTTATTGCTAAAGGTCAAAATATAATCGCTGCAAAAATCAGAGAAATTGCCAAGGAAAACAACATCCCCCTTGTGGAAAACCCACCGGTGGCAAGATTGTTGCATGCAAAGGTTGAGACGGGTGACCCCATACCGGAAGAAATGTTTAAAGCCGTTGCTGAAATACTGGCATTTATTTATTCGCTTAAGGGAAGCAAACATACAGTTTCTGATCCAGGTAAATAGATTATTTCACAGATGCTCGCTGTTAACCAGAAATCATAAATCCTGAACCCAAAACACGAAAAAGACAGATGGCTACAACAGAATCACAGTCACAAACACTTCCAGGTATGATGAGCTGGAGTGAACTTGTCAGACGCAGTGATATATGGGCATCATTCGGTTTGTTCGGAATAATCATGCTAATGATTATTCCTCTGCCCCCCATAGTCCTTGATCTCTGTCTTGCCATCAATATTACCCTTGCCATCCTCATCCTTGTCATCAGTCTTTATACCCAAAAAGCCCCGGAATTTTCTATCTTTCCCTCGGTACTGTTAGTAACTACACTGTTCAGACTATCGCTCAATGTTGCCTCCACCCGGCTTATTCTTCTCCATGGCCATGAAGGGTTGGATGCCGCCGGTTCGGTAATCCAGTCTTTTGGTCAGTTTGTGGTCGGTGGTTCCTATGTTGTCGGTATGGTCATTTTTATTATTCTTGTAATCATTAACTTTATCGTTATCACCAAGGGGGCGGGAAGGATAGCAGAAGTTGCGGCCCGCTTTACCCTAGATGCCATGCCCGGTAAACAGATGGCCATTGACGCTGATCTCAATGCCGGCCTGATAGATGAAAACGAGGCCCGTAGCCGCCGCGAAGAAATATCAAACGAAGCTGCTTTTCATGGTGCCATGGATGGTGCATCCAAATTTGTCCGCGGCGATGCCATTGCCGGTATAGTTATCACCTTTATTAATATAGGGGCAGGGTTTATCATCGGGATCGCTCAAAAAGGCATGCCCATAGCAGAAGCTGCCCAAAATTACACAATTCTTACCGTTGGTGACGGCCTGGTCAGTCAGGTTCCGGCTCTGATTATTTCAACTGCCGCGGGTGTGCTGGTCTCAAGGGCAACCGGCCAGAGCGATTTTGGCACTGATCTTAAAAACCAGTTCACCCACTACAACACAGACCGCATGATTCAACATATCTACGGAAGTCA
>CAZEMY010000061.1:0-1303 GCA_964513405.1 uncultured Desulfobulbaceae bacterium | reverse complement strand
CCCTTTGGGTGGTAGCCGTCATCCTTCTTATCTTTGCCGCCATTCCAGGGCTACCTGTTATTCCGTTCCTGCTCACTTCCACCGGGATTGGTTTTCTTGCCTGGAAACTTGGCGAGGGGGAAAAGAAAAAAGCAATGGAAGCAGTCACGGAACAACCAAAACCCATTGAGAAAGTAGAGGAAGATTACGAGCAAATGCTCAATGTCGATCTCCTTGAACTTGAAGTCGGTTATGGTCTGATTCCTTTTGTGGACGCAGCCCAGGAGGGGGAACTGCTCGCCCGTATCCAGTCAATCCGTAAACAGTTTGCCTTAAGCAGCGGTTTTATTGTCCCCCCGGTTCATATCAAGGACAACCTCCAGTTTAACCCCAACCAGTACACAATAAGCCTTAAGGGTGTTCAGATTGCCACTTCTGAAATAATGCCCGGCTATTACATGGCCATGGATCCGGGAATGGTAACCGAAACAATCAAGGGTGTTCCCACAAAAGAACCGGCTTTTGGCCTGGAGGCGGTATGGGTCACCGAGGATAAGCGGGAACAAGCCCAGATAGCAGGATATACGGTGGTGGACTGTACAACGGTTATGGCTACCCATTTCAGCGAAATAATCAAACAGCATGCCTATGAACTGCTTGGTCGCCAGGAAACTCAGAACCTTATTGACAACCTTGGTAAAACATACCCAAAACTTGTCGAAGAGCTGATTCCAAATATCCTTAATCTCGGCTCAATTATGCGGATTCTCCAGAACCTGCTCAGAGAAGGAGTCTCCATCCGGGATTTACGATCTATTTTGGAAACCATGGCCGACTATACGCCCGTAACTCAGGATACCGAGGTGTTAACTGAATATGTTCGTCACGCCCTGTCCCGCTCAATTTCTGCCGCCCATGTCCAGATGGACGGAACAATTCCCGTTATCACCATGGATAACAGCGTCGAAGAGATGATTCAGAAAGCAATACAGCACCGTGAACATGGCAGCCACCTTGCCCTGGACCCTCAAAATGCCCAAAAAATCCTTGATAGCCTCAGCAATCTGCTATCCGGATTTGGTGGTTCTCAACAACCGGCAATACTCGTCAGCCCTCAGATACGCCCCCATGTTCGCAGGTTGACTGAACGCTATTTTCCTAATCTCTCAGTGCTTTCCCATAATGAAATAGCAGCCGGCATGAGAATACAGTCCATAGGAGTGGTGATCATCAATGCAGGTTAAAGTTTTTGAAGCTCCAGACATGAACAGTGGTTTGAAGATGGTCAAAGAGGCTCTTGGCCCGGATGCACTTATTCTTTCCA
>CAZEMY010000060.1:0-10339 GCA_964513405.1 uncultured Desulfobulbaceae bacterium | reverse complement strand
TACTGGATCAGCTTACAAAAACGAGAAAGCCCCCAATGTTATCCAGTTGAAATTGCTCGATTAAACGTTGGGACACTAGTGAGTTAAGGTATATCCTGAAATGGTAAACATTCGGGTTGCCGAGAAAGCAGTGGTAAACTTCTTCTGTTTTCAACAGTATATCAGGTGTGGGAAGGCGTTTTCCAATGTTGGGTTTTTGAAGATATAGTCAGTTTTCTGGAGCTTGCCTGGAATAACTTTTGTGCTTGAAAGTAATAATTCCTGAGCCATCTCACCTAGTAATAATTTTGCCAAAAATGCAGGTAATGGGAAAAAAGTAGGTCTTTTAAGTGTTTTTCCCAATGTTTTGGTGAAGTTATAGTTTGTTACAGGGTTTGGGGAGACAATATTTATCGGTCCTTCAATGTCTGTATTTTCAATTATGTGATTTATTGAGCCAACAACATCTTGAATGGTGACCCAGCTGACATATTGCCTGCCATTTCCAATAATGCCACCAAACCCCATTTTGAATGGAGGCAGTATACTTGTTAAGGCTCCTCCTTTAGAGCTTAACACCATGCCGAGCCGGATATTTGCTACTCTAATGCCTGTCTGGGACGCTTTCTCTGTAGCCATTTCCCATTGTTGGCAAACATCAGACAGAAACCCTGTTCCTTTTTTGCTTTTTTCAAGTAATTCCTCTTCTCCCCGGTTACCATAAAAACCAATTGCGGAAGCGGAAATAAACAGTTCAGGTTTATGATTTACTTTTGAGAAATATTCAGATATTAGTTTTGTGCCTTCTACTCTGCTGTTTTTTATTCGTTCTTTTTTCTCTTTATTCCAGCGTCCTTCGGCGATGTTTTCCCCTGCCAGATGAATAATTATATCAATCCTCAGGTTTTGATCAATTTTAATTATTCCACTTTCAAGATTCCAGTACGCTTGCTCTGATGGTGATTTTCTTTGGAGTGGTATAACCTTATGTCCTTGTTCAACGAGAAAACTTGTAATTTCTTTTCCGATTAATCCCGATGCACCCGAAACAAGAAAATTCATAATTGCCTCTTCTGTAGGATAATGCCCTTCGGGCATGATATAAAATTCCCCATTAACATCATGATTACTACCATATAAAACTTGATGTTCCTATACATCTGAAGTTTCCCGGTTTTTATATGTAGCCAAGTTGCCGCAATGTACCACTGCAAGGGGAATTAATTTATTTTTTACGGTGTTTGCCGCACAGGTAGCAAAACCCCATTTTATTATCCCTTGACGCACGAACCCTGTTCCAAGAAAAAAATGGTCTATTTCAACAAGATACAGCATGGGAGCAGATTTGCCATAAAAATAAAAGCGGGAAACTTCAGCTATACATAAAAACAGCTGTTTTTTAACCATTTCCCTGAATCAGGTTAGTTGCTTCAGTCGCCTTTCGCGGCTTTTTTTGTTCTGTTTGAATATTGTAGCAGAATAGGGTATGGTGGTTGCTTGCCCGAAAAAATATCCTTTAATATCCTCTCACATAATATGCAACTTTGTGCCCCATGGCATATGGCAGATTGTTTCAAAAAAGATCAATAACTATAATACCTATGATGATCGTACCGGAGTTTGAACAGGAAAAAGAAGAAAAGTCGTTTGTATGGCCCCAGGAACTGGAAACATTTGATAACTATCTGCTTCATTGTATAGCTATTATTTTTGAGCCGGTTTCGGTCTCTTTCTTGGCTAAATGTATTGGCATGGCTGGTCGTTACCGTCCCAGTGCCGAGGAAATAAAAAAATCTGTTGTCGGACTGCACGAGAGAGGGCTGCTGGGCAACCAGAACCAATGTCCACTTGAACTTGCGGAAATACTTTTGCGTGAGAGTCAGCAGCAGGGATGGTTTGAAGATTTTGCCATAATTGTTGAAAAGAATGCTCCGGTTTCCTATTCTCATGGTAAGTGGGCAACCCGGTGCTGGCGTGGGTTAAGGCAGTTTCGTATCGCTGTCTGTACCGGGGATTTTGATAAACTTGATGAGAGCCAGCAGTTTTTCACCGATCATTGCCAGCAAAGGCTCTCCGTCGAACCACCCGCTGTTCTAATGACTGCCCGTCCTTTTGATGGCCAGTGGTTCGGCAGTCTTCCCGGCTCCATGCAATTTTTTCTCCTTGACCAGTTGTTCAGGTATGCCACTGCCACCCTCAGTGATTTTCCGGAAATAGTCAACTATCTTGAGGATGAAGATGGATTGACAGTTTCATCAATTGAGCAGATACCTTTTCACAGGATGCTGGCAGGATACTATCTGCTTCAGGGGCGTTTTGACGATTTGGACAACCTTCTTACCTGTCATGAAGATTCTTTTAAAGGAGCAGGTTTCGCCGGGGTAAGACCGCTTCTTTGTGATAATCTTGATCTGGCCATGGAGTTGTTTGACAGGGATCTTGAAAAGTTAGGTCAATACTCAGATCAGAAATTCAACTTTTTTTTCGGCATGACCGGGCTTTTCTGTGTTCTTGCCCTTTTAGATAGAAACGGGGCGGAAGACCGGCAAACCATAGTCATGGCTGTGGCAACGGTGCTTGCCGGCTGCAGGGGGTGCCCGGAAGAAGTCCCGTTTCGCTTTCTTGATGCCTTTGTCCGTTCTGCCCGGGGCGAAATCCCTGATATGATGTATCTGACCAAGTGCCTGAAGGAGGATAACAGTAGTCTTACTGTTTTTTTCTCCGTCCTTTCACTTTACTGGATGGGTATTGAAATACCTGTTGATTTTCAACAAAATCTGGCAAGGGTTTACCAGCGGGCATGCAGGAATGGTTTTTTATGGATTGCCATGGAATCGGCTGAGTTGCTGTCTGTTATTGATGAGGAACATTATGGTGATCTTAAGGAACAGACCGGGAAGCTGTGCGAAGATTTAAAATGCCGTACCATCGTTCATATCATTTCACCCGGTGAATCCTGGAAACACTCTCTTCAAGAGCTTATTGCCGTGACCAGAAAAGCAAAAGCTCTGGAGCGTACTTCCCGTCTTGCCTGGTTTGTCAGGTTTGGTAAAAATGATAACAACCTGCACCTGATGGCAAGGGAACAAAAAAAACAGGGTAGCGGAAGCTGGAGCAGGGGCAGGATAATTGCCTTGAATCGGCTGGCTGAAAAGAAAGAGCTGGACTATCTTTCCGATCAGGATTTGGAAATCTGTGCCACTCTTACTCAGGTCGGTGAGCCGGGAGTTGCCGGGGGTGGTTATATCTTCAACATGGATAAAACTTTACCGGCTCTTGTTGGTCACCCCCTTGTTTTTCTGGAAAAATCACCATCTACGCCGGTGGAAATGGTTGTTGGTGAACCGGAGCTGTTTGTTGAGTCTAAGGGTGATAATCTCTTTATCCACTTTGTCCGGGATATCGGCGAGAGTGAAGTGGCAGTGTGGCAGGAAACCCCAACCCGCTACCTTGTTGCCAGAATTACAGATGAGCATCGCCATGTTGCCGCAATAATAGGCAGGGATGGATTGCATATACCCATAGCTGCCAGTGGTCAACTGCTTGATGCAATTGGCAATATTGCCTCATTCATGACCGTTCATTCCTCCATTGATATTAACTCCGGTGACCAGGAGATATCTGTTGTCACCGCGGATTCGACCCCTCATATTCATATTATCCCTTACGGGAGCGGTTTTCGCCTGGAAATGTTTGTTCAGCCTTTTTCCCACTGTGGTCCGTATCTCAAACCTGGTGTCGGGGTTGCCAACCTGGTCTCTGAGGTCAAAGGGAGGCGGATGCAGACCAGGAGAA
Source organism: uncultured Desulfobulbaceae bacterium (assembly GCA_964513405.1). GTDB lineage: Bacteria > Desulfobacterota > Desulfobulbia > Desulfobulbales > Desulfobulbaceae > DRLX01. The sequence continues at coordinate 6,565 of CAZEMY010000060.1, read as the reverse complement.
ACCTGATGTTGGAGGAGGAGAAGGCGAGGGAGGTTGAGGAGAGCTGCCCCATGCTGGATCTTGCTGTTGATCTTGAACAGGAAAATGAGCGGGAGTGGCATCTGCTTGACCCTGAGGAATGTTTGCAGACTCTGCTGGAGATTGAAGAAATTCGTGATCGGGTGGTTTTGGAATGGCCGGAAGGCGAGAAGATAGCGGTGCGACGGCAAACCGGGGTGAATCAGTTGAATTTGAACATTCGCACCAGTCAACAAAGCTGGTTTTCCTTAAGCGGGCATTTGCAGGTCGATGGAGACGAGGTGATTGAGTTGAAGTCACTACTTGATCAGGTGAAAAAATCGAAAAGCCGTTTTGTGCCTATGGGGGACGGGCAGTTTCTCGCTTTAACCCAGGAGTTTCGTGACCGGTTGGAAGAGTTGATTCTTTTTGGTGAAGAACGATCAGGTGATGATGATATACATATTCACTCACTTGCTGCTCTTGCTCTGGAAAAGCTGACCCAGCAGGCACATACCACTGTGGATGATGGCTGGCGGCAGAGATTAGAGGCCATCAATCAGGCCCAGGAGTTTGTCCCTGAGGTTCCATCAACCCTTCGGGCTGAACTGCGGGATTATCAGGTGGAAGGGTTTGTCTGGATGATTCGTCTGGCGAGGGCTGGTATAGGGGCATGTCTTGCCGACGACATGGGGTTGGGCAAGACTCTGCAATCCATAGCGGTTATTCTTTATTATGCCAATGAAGGGCCAACCCTTGTGGTTGCCCCGACTTCAGTCTGCATGAACTGGGAGGAAGAGATTAATCGTTTTGCCCCGACTCTTAAAATGCATATGTTCTCCGGGCAGGATAGGGAAGAGGTAATCAAGGGGCTTGGCAAATATGATATTCTCATAACCAGCTACACTCTCCTTCATCAGGAGATTGAACTTCTTGAGAAAGTTCCATGGCAATGCGTTGTTCTTGATGAAGCCCAGGCCATAAAAAATGCTGCAACCAAGAGATCCAGAGCCGCCAAACGGCTTGATGCAAAATTCAGATTAATTACCACCGGTACCCCTATTGAAAATCATCTTGGCGAGTTATGGAATCTTTTTTCTTTTATCAACCATGGGCTGCTTGGTTCATATAAGCAGTTTAACCGCAGGTTTGGTATCCCCATTGAGAAACAGCATGACCGTAAAGCTCGCCTGAAGCTGAAAAAACTGATTCGACCGTTCATGTTGCGGCGGCTAAAGTCGCAGGTGCTTGAAGAGTTACCGCCACGAACGGAAATAACCCTCCAGGTTAAAATGAGTCCTGAAGAACAAGTTTTTTATGAAGCTATTCGTCAGCAGGCCATTGAAAATATTGAGGGAAATGCTGAAAAGTCAGGGCGGCATCTGCGTATTCTTGCTGAAATAATGCGGCTCAGGCGGGCCTGTTGTAACCCGCGTCTGATAAGTACTGATGTTGATATCCCCTCCAGCAAACTCCAGGCATTTACTGAGATTACCGAGGAGTTGTTAAGCTCCAACCATAAAGCCCTGGTGTTTAGTCAGTTCACCGGCCATCTGGCCCTGATCAGGGCATATCTTGATAAACAGGGGATTGAGTATAAATATCTCGATGGCTCAACGCCGGCGAAAGAAAGACAGGATCAGGTGGCAAGGTTCCAGGCCGGTGAGGGAGATCTTTTTCTTATCAGTCTCAAGGCCGGAGGTTTGGGCTTGAACCTTACCGCTGCTGATTATGTTATCCATATGGATCCGTGGTGGAACCCGGCGGTTGAAGATCAGGCGGCAGACCGGGCTCACCGGATAGGTCAGAAGAGACCGGTAACCGTTTATCGGCTTGTTGTTGCCGGTACCATCGAAGAAAAAATTGTTCGCCTTCACAGAGAAAAACGGGATCTTGCCAGCTCCCTGCTTGAGGGTTCTGATGTAGCAACCAGGCTAGGTACTGATGAACTGCTTGGGCTTATTCGTGATGTTTGAGAATCAGGTTACAGGAGACAGGGGCGGGTGGTGTTGTTAAACTCATCCGCCGGAGGCGGGCTACTTACCTGCAACCTGTCCCCTGTAACCTGACTATCTGGCTCCATGAGCGAATATCCTGGCGAAGAAGATGAATGCTGTAGTGGTGGAGGGGAGTTATAGCCTGGAAACAATCAGTTGCGGGCAGATTTAAGCAGCCCAGCCGGTAAAGTTCTGTCTGTTGACCGTGGTGGAGAAAATTCAAGGCTCTTGGGTAGAGTGTCAGGGGGGTATCTTGTTTTATTTTCCGGCAATAGTTGCAGGTAATAGAGCCGTTGCCGGGTGAGATGGTAAATTTTATGCTTTGACGAGCTGTTCTCCCGCAGTTATGACATTGTTTAAGGAGTGGCTTGTACCCGCAAATACCGAGGAGGCGGAGAATAAACAGCGTCGCTGTTTTAAGAGGGGCCTCAGTATTTATAGAGTCTAATGCCCAGTCAAGAAGCAGGAATAAGCTTGGATCAGGGTCATTATCGGTATTAAATCTCTGGATTAGCTCGTTTATATAGGTGGCAGCAACGAATCTGGGGTAGGTGGTTCGCAGAGCGAGGCGGGGTTTTAACAGCTCGGCCTCGCTAAGAAAAAAAAGAGAACCCCGGCCGGGTGGACGGTACATGATCTGGAGGCTGGTGAAAATTTCCAGTTTATTTACAAATCTCTTTTGTGAACGAAAAGCACCCTTGGCAATAGCGGTTATCTTGCCAAGTTCCCTGCTGTAGAGGGTGACTATTTTGTCGGATTCACCATGGGCGGTAATGTTCAGGACAATCGCCTCGCTGCATTTTTCAATCATTTTTTAAGGCATATTATTCCGAAATCATCAGAGTTGGTCGGATTAGTTTTCCTGTGCCTGGAACCTGGATTCCTGTTTGTCGCTTCCTGCTGAAAAAGGATTCCAGGATGTGTATAAGGAGAAGGCTGTCAGTGAAATTATAATTGCAGTCAGGATGAGCAGGGCAATAGTAATTGAAGACATCCTTCTCGCTTCGGCGAGCTTATTGTCTATACGGCTGGCGTGTACCTGTTTTTTCCTGTTTTCTGCATGGGTGGCAAGAAATTCATCAACAATGGTTTCCTCTTCAATTTTTAGAAACCTGCAGTAGATAATAACTTGTCCTTTCAAAAATGGGGCAACCGGCAGCCTGTCAAAATCCTCGCTTTCCATGGCCTGGACATTGGCGAGCGATATATTTGTCGCCTCTGCCACCTCTTCAATGGAGATGGCTTTTTCTTCCCGAACCTGTTGCAGCCTCCCCCCGGCAGTGAGTGGCTTAGCCTCTTCGTCTGTCTCTGTATTACCGTTATTATATGTCTCTTGGTAACTACTCACGGGATTAATAACCATATGTTTCTAATTGTTGTTTTTTTACTTCGACATTCGATATTCAATCAGGAACCATTCCACAGAAACTTTGATTTTCCGATACGGGTACATCTGCCCGTTATAGCCCCTCTATACGGGCAGATGTGACCGTGCGAAGATGGGGTGCCTGTGAGCAGTTATGTCTATTGTTGCATCAGAGTATCCGTATATAGGCCTGCTGGCGGATATCTTTTATCCATTTTTCGTGTAACTGCTTGAGTTGCTCCTGGTGAAGGGTTTCTCTGATATCTTCCTTAACCGTTTCAAAAGGAACTTTGTTAATACTCTGCCCCTCTTGATTGGAGAGCAGTTTAAATAACTGGAAACCGGATCTTGTTTCGACAACCTCACTGATACCGCCTGGCTCCAAATCGACAATCGCCTTGTGCATGAACGGAGCCATCTCTTCTTTCTGAAAAACACCAATATCACCGCCATAGATAGCTGAGGGCAGCTCTGAGTGTTCGCGGGCAAGTTTTTTGAAATCAACTCCCGCCAGGGCCTGTTTGCGAATCTGCTCTATTTTTTTTATAGCCGTCGCCCTGCTGTGCTCCGGGGCACCTTTATTCTCGTTATAAGAAACACCGATTTGTAATATGTAGTATCCGCCATCGCTTAGTTCTTTTCCGTAACCCGTATTGTAATAATCAAGAATTGCCTCTTCCGTGATGACAATCCTGGAGTGAATGGCAATGCCTGCAAGTTTTGATTTAAGTATTTGTTCCCGGAGATCCTCTCTGTACTCCTCCTCGCTCATCCCTATCCTGTTTATTTCTTTTACAAGCTCTTCCCTGCTTGTTTGATTGCGGGCAATAATATTTTTAATTGCATTATCAATTTCCTGCTCAGAAATCGTAATGTTATACCTTGCAGCTTCTCTAAGTAGGAGCTTTTGGTCTATTAACTTTTCGATAACTGCTATTCTCGCCTGTTGCAGTGCTTCCTGCAAATGTTCGGGAGGAGTTTGCTGGGCAATACGCTGAAACAATGGTTCTCCCAGCTCATTAACCTCGGAAAGGGTGATGACCTCATTATTGACTATGGCAACGCTGCGGTCAATAATCTCTGCAAAAACATGTGAATGGCTGCAAAAAGAAAATAAAATTACAAGTGGCAAGATGATTTTTTGTCTAATTGTTGTAGTCATATAAGTTAATTCTGGATAAATGTTGTGAGGGTTGTTATTAGCTTGTTTTGTATATCTACTCGGAAGTGGGAAAAGACGCAAATTTAATTTATCCATGTTTATCATTTGTTATGGTATGGTAAACACATATATTAAGGTGGTGTGGGTTATGATGGTTGGCTCTTTGCTTGAATGTTAAGGACTGATTTGAGGCGTGTATTTACGAAAAGGAATGTGTATAGCCATGAACAAACGAACTAAGATTATATCAGCTTTGATTCTGATGTTAGTGTTGATGCTACCAGCCAGCTCCTTTGCCGGCTTTGTCGGACCTGGAGCAATTTCAAAGGTTATTACTGATATAAAGTCAATTAGCCGTGAGGGGCGAGACGATACGGCTGTTATTCTGGAAGGGCATGTAATCAGGCAGATATCAGAAGAATATTATATCTTTAAAGATGATACTGGCGAGATAGAGGTCGAAATTGATTACGGAAGGTTTAGGGGGCAGACAATTACCCCTCAGACTAAAATCAGGGTTTCCGGTACAGTTGACAAAGGGTTGTTAAAGACAACTGTTGATATTTATTACCTGGAAATTATAGAGTAAATAGTTATAGCATCCCGTGTGCTATGCATGTATTTATTCTGTTTTGTAAAACATTCTTATGGTGGACTATCGTGTTTAAAAAAATAAATATACTTGTTGCGGGTTTATGCTTTTTTTCTTTCTTTCTGCCAGCTGTTAACGCCGGAGCTGCAACGCCAATGCCGGAGTTTTCTCTGCCGGCAGTTGTTGACGGAGTCATGGTTAATAGCGAGGAATTTAAAGGGAAAACTATGCTGGTAACCTTTTTTGCAACCTGGTGTGGTTCGTGTGTTCAAGAGACCCCAACATTGAATAAACTGCAGGAAAAGTTCGCAGCCAAGGATTTTTCTGTGGTTGGCTTTTCTGTGGATGAAGGAGGGGCAAAGGTGGTTAAGGAATTTATTCAATCAAGAGATATAAAATATCCTGTTTTTATGGCAGATCGTTCTATTGTCCAGGGATTTGGTGGTATTGACGGTATACCGACCTCTTTTCTTGTCAATAAAGATGGATTTGTTGTCAAAAAATATCCGGGCTATATACCATTTTCTTTCCTTGCCCGTGATATCAAGACTATCTTGTGATATTTTTTGTAACCACGCTCAAAGAAATGAACGGAGGCTTGGCTTACAAAAATATCCCTCTTGCTTCATTTTCCATCTATATTGTTTTTCGTTGACAATTTAAAACATAGTTCTTATATTTTTTTGTGTCAGAGGACGAAATTCAGGTGAGAGTTGTTCTCGTCAGAATAGGGGCTTTCTAACTTGAGTCCCCATTATGTCTCTAAAACTGTAAGCTCTACAGGAGGTTGTTATGAAAAAAATTATTATAATTGCTATGACTCTTGCTTTTGTTGCCAGTGCTTCCACTGGTGTTATGGCTTCAAGGATTAACTGTACAGTGAAAAGTGTAGAAGGTGAGACTGTAATCCTTACATGTGAAGACGCTGATAAGCTAAAGGCTGGCGATGAGTTAAGAGTAAGGGTACCAAAGGGTAAAAAAGCCATAGAAGGCTGTTAATATTTATATTTGTTTTGTTTGTTTATACGGGTTGATGCTTATCATCAACCCGTTTTTTTTTGCCCTATTTTAGTGAAATGACATGGAACTGTTTAAAGCTGTTATTCTTGGTATTGTCCAGGGGCTCACCGAGTTTTTACCTGTTTCAAGCTCCGGACACTTGGTGATCGGAGCGGAAATACTTGGCTTTCAGGATAGTTCCGGTATTGCCTTTGAGGTGTTTCTTCATCTTGGCACTTTACTGGCCGTGGTCATTGTTTTCCGCCGGGAGCTGATGCTGATGATTCGTTCCCTGTTTGTTTCAGCTGAAATTCGCAGACAGGATGCTGAACTTTCCCGATTGTATTCCTGGAATTTTTTCATTGTGCTTGCCACTATACCTGCGGTTGTGGTCGGTCTTTTTTTAAAAGATTCCATAGAGATGATTTTTGACTATATCCTGATAACCTTCG
>CAZEMY010000059.1:0-10434 GCA_964513405.1 uncultured Desulfobulbaceae bacterium | reverse complement strand
TCCCAGCAATTCATCGGTTGAAACAAAAAGTGCTTGTGATAATTTGATAATTGTTTCAGGATTATGGTGTAATATTCCTCGTTCATAATGGGAGATTAAAACTTGGCTTAATCTCGTTTTTTGCGAACTCAGCCTGGGCGAGCCTTTTTTTTAGGAGAATCGCAATACATCGACCTAAATTACCGATATTTACTGTGTTGTTTATTTGTGTCATGAAGAAATTATATTATCTATTTCCCAAAATAGGCGATTCTACGCTTGACTAATATTACAATATGTAATGTTTTAGTTCCAGTAGATGTTTTCCATTGTGCGTTTTTTAAATTGGACATGTTTTTGCAATAGGCATTTTAGCCACGAAAAGCCCATCAACTTACCTGAATTCGTAAAAACAGTAACATTCGATAATGGTAAAGAGTTTGCCCTACATGAAACCATTGCATTCAAACTTGATTGTGAAACTTACTGGGGTGAATGTTGGAAAAATAATGGGTTATGCACTTATCACTTGAATCCAGCGTTTAACATTTTACATTATTTAAAAAAAATAGAACGAGGAGGGCGGAAACATGAAAATAGGCGATAAGCTAACCGGAATTTCCATAAATCATCCCCGGTTGGTGACCATTATGATGTTGTTGGTTACCATTATTCTCGGAACCATGATTTTTAAGGTGCAAGTGGACACCAATCCGGAAAACATGCTGGCTGAAGATGAAGCTGTCCGCGTATTTCATAACCAGGTAAAAAAAGATTTTACCCTCCACGATGTGGTTGTCTTAGGGATTGTCAACGACCATCATCCCGATGGTGTGTTTAATTCTGCCACCTTGAAACGGGTTCAGCAGCTCACCGAATTTGCCGGTACATTGAGTGATCCTGATGATCCGGATAAAAGAATAATCAGCCGCGATATCATTGCCCCGGCAAATGTGGAGATCATAAAGCAGGACGGGCCCGGGCAGATTCGTTTTGAGTGGCTGATGAAAGAAGCGCCCACAACCGAGGCAGGGGCTTTGGCAATCAGAGATCATGCCATGGCAAATCCTCTCTTAAAGGGTACCATGGTCTCCGAAGACGGCAAGGCGATTGCCATCTATCTGCCCCTTAGCTCAAAGGAATTTGCCCACGAAGTGCGGGTGCGTCTTCTTGAGAAAATTGAGACATTCACCGGTGATGAAGAATATCATATCACCGGCCTGCCGGTGGCAGAAAGCACTTTCGGGGTTGAGATGTTTGTTCAGATGGCAATTTCAGCACCACTTGCCATGCTGTCTATTTTTATTTTGATGCTGATCTTTTTTAAAAAAGTCAAGTTGATTATCGCTCCGATGCTTGTTGCCATGGTGACGGTTATCTGTACCATGGGACTCCTTTCCGGCACCGGCAACACCCTCCATATAATGAGTTCCATGATTCCTATTTTTTTGATGCCCATCGCCGTGGTGGACAGCATTCATATAATCTCGGAATTTTTTGATGCCTACCCGCGATTTAAAGATCGCCGCAAAGCCCTGCATCATGTCATGAAACAGTTATTCGTGCCGATGCTCTACACTTCCCTTACTTCGGCTGCCGGTTTTGCCTCGTTAATTCTGGCACCTATTCCGCCGGTGCAAACCTTTGGTATATTTGTTGCCTTTGGTATTTTGCTGGCATGGTTTTTGACCATTGTCTTTGTGCCTGCCTATATCATGATGATGAAGGAAGAAAGCCTGGCCGGTTTTGGCATGGCAAAGCAAAAAGAGGGAAAAGGAGAAAAGGGAATTGCAACAACCCATGGACATGGTTTAATCAGCAGAAGTCTTCACCATCTTGGCACTCTTACCTTCTCCCATGCCAAGTTGATTGTCAGTGCTTCTCTAATTATTCTGGTCATTTCGGCTTACGGTATCAGCAAGATTGAGGTTAATGATAATCCGGTCAAATGGTTCAATGAAGATCATTCCATCCGTATTGCCGACAGGGTGTTGAATGAGCATTTCGGTGGAACTTACGAGGCCTTTCTTATTATCTCCGGGAAGGAAGACATGCTCAGTAGTGGCGAGGTGCATAAGCTGTTGGTTGATAGGATTAATGCTGTTAACGCCGAGACCGATATTGTCGCTCTTAAGGAAAATGCCCTTGCTATGTCAGGCGAAATATCCGCCCGGCAGACAGATCCGGCTCTGTTTTTAGATGAACTTGGCAAAAGCTGGGTGGCAGAACAGGATATTGCCTCTGATGAAGCGTACTATATCTGGGATTATTTTATGGATGAGCTCTCTGCTCTAAAAACCAGAGAGCAGATTTTTAAACAACCCGAGGTGTTAAACTATATTGGCAAACTACAGGAACACCTTCAGAAAAGCGGGGTGGTGGGTAAGAGTAATTCCGTTGCTGATTTGGTTAAAAAAGTCCATCAGGAACTGTTTGAAGGGCAGACGGAATATTTCAGGATTCCAGATCATGCAAACGGGGTTGCCCAGACTCTTATTTCTTTTCAAAACAGTCACCATCCCGATGATCTTTTTCACCTGGTAAGCCCCGATTATAAAAGAGCTAATGTGATGCTCCAGTTGCGAAGTGGCGATAATCAGGATATGGAGCGGGTAATCAGCACTGTGGCAGATTTTTTTGTAGCCAATCCCCCGCCTGTTTCTCTTGAGCATAACTGGGCAGGTCTTACCTACATTAATGTCGTCTGGCAGGACAAGATGGTCATGGGGATGCGGGATGCCTTTCTGGGCAGCTTTGTGGTGGTTCTGATTATGATGACCATCCTCTTTCGCTCGCCCCTGTGGGGTTTGCTGGCCATGGTTCCGCTTTCAGTTACCATTGCTGTTATTTACGGTATAATTGGTTTGGTTGGCAAGGATTACGATATGCCGGTGGCGGTACTATCCTCCCTTACCCTTGGTCTTGCCGTTGATTTTGCCATCCATTTTATTGAGAGAGCCCGCAGGATTTATGCAGAGATGCCATCATGGCCGGAGACATTAAACAAGCTGTTTGCCGAGCCGGCCAGGGCGATAAGCAGGAATGTGATTGTTGTCGCTGTGGGGTTTACACCCCTGTTGGCTGCCACTCTTGTGCCGTATCAAACTGTGGGGATATTTCTGGCAAGCATCATGGTGATTTCCGGTGTTACCACCCTTATTATCCTTCCGGCTCTGATAACTATATTTGCACCATTTTTATTTCGTAACCGTTTGCATTCCTGAATTTAAAAACTTAGCCATAATTAGCTTAATTGACAGGAGAAATATTATGAGAAAAATAATTATTGCCGGTGGTTTTATATTTGCTGTTCTTCTGCTCTCCACCTCTTTAAAGGCGGCAGGAGCTGTGCCTGCGGTCGAAGAGATCATAGAACGGGCAAACCTGAGTGCCTATTATGCCGCAGACGATGGCAGGGCTGATGTGAAAATGATTATCACCGATGCCCAGGGCAGAACGAGAGAGAGGGGATTTGTAATTTTGCGCTTGGATGTGGAAGATGGAGGTGCCCAGAAATTTTATATCTATTTTCAGAAACCGGCGGATGTTCGCAAGATGGTCTTCATGGTTCACAAACATATGGAGCGAGATGATGACCGCTGGCTATACCTGCCGGCCCTTGATCTGGTGAGAAGGATTGCCGGTGCAGATAAACGGACAAGCTTTGTTGGTTCGCATTTTGTTTATGAGGATATATCTGGTCGTGGTCTTTATGAAGATACCCATGAGTTAACCCAGATTAATGACGAATATTTTGTTGTTAAAAGTATCCCCAAAGAACCGGATAATGCAGAGTTTTCATCATTCACCACCTGGATTGACCGCAAGACCTTTATGCCCATGAGAGCGGAATATCTTGATAAAAAGGGAAACAAATACCGGGTCGTGGAGGTTCTAAGCAAGGATGTGGTTGATGGTTTTTCCGTGGTTACCAAGTCACGGGTTCAGGATATAGTAAATGGTGGAGAAACAACCCTTGAGTTTACCGATATCAGGCTCAACATTGGTTTGAACGAAAAAATCTTCACGGAGCGGTTTTTACGCCGTCCTCCCCGTGAAGTTAGAAAATAATGGGAGGCAAGCGTGAAATATATAATTGTTCTGTTTACTTCTTTTTTCCTGTCTGTGCATGCAGTTGGCAGCATGGCACAGGGCAGTGTGAACTTTAGCGATAGTGATGACAGTAAAGCCTCTCCCCTTGAAGATCTGCAAGCCTCGCTGTACGACAGGTATGAACTTGATTTGTATGGTTTCATAGAAGTCCGTGGTGGCTGGCGGCTGCAAGACGACGCACACAGCCGGGATGCATCCATAGCGGAGGCAAGGTTGCAACTTGATCTGAATAAGGATGCGGGCTGGGGTGTTTTCAAGCTTAAAACAGACCTTGGTTACGATCTGGTCATGGAGGAGATGATTGCCGAGCTACGGGAGGCAAATCTGATTTTTTCTCCCTATGATTTTCTTGATATGAAAATCGGGCGGCAGGTACTCACCTGGGGTACCGGTGATTTGCTTTTTATCAACGATCTGTTCCCCAAAGACTGGCAATCATTTTTCATCGGCAGGGATGATGAATATCTGAAGACCGGTTCGGATGCGGTAAAGGCGAGTATGTTTTTTGATCTTGTTAATGTTGATTTTGTCTATGTTCCTGTCTTTAATAATTCTACTTATATAAGCGGAGAAAGGCTTTCTTACTGGAACGGAATTTTGGGGCGTACCGCTGGTCGTGATGATATTATGAGTGACAGGGAGCGGAATTCGTTTGGCAGTGACAGTGAATATGCCATTCGGCTGTCAAAAAACTTAAAAGGTAATGAGCTTGCCATGTACGGGTACCATGGATTCTGGAAAACTCCTGAAGGGGTTGATATGACAGATTCGGCAGATATAAGACTTGTCTACCCGGAACTCTCAGTTTATGGAGCAAGTGTGCGGGGGATGATACTTGCCGGTGTTGGTAATATTGAGTTGGGGTATTACGATTCCCGCTCTGATCGTAGTGGTGACAACTCCGCCATAAGAAACAGCGAAGTTCGTTTCCTCATCGGTTACGAGCGGGAACTTGGTCGTGATTTCACCGGTGGTTTTCAGTACTACCTGGAATGGAAACAGGATTACGACCAGTACCTGCAAAACCTTGCCGTTGGGGCACCTGCGGCTGATGAATACCGCCACCTGCTCACCCTCAGGTTGACCAGGCTTTTGATGAACCAGAACCTGATCTTGTCCATGTTTTCCTATTATTCTCCATCTGATCATGATGTCTATCTTAGAGCAAATGGTCGTTATAAGCTGAGCGACAGTTTGAGTGCAGAAATCGGTGTAAATATCTTTTCCGGCTCCGATGACCATACCTTTTTCGGGCAGTTTGAGGGCAACAGCAATGCCTATTTTGGCTTGCGATCCAGTTTCTGATAATGTTCCTTCTGGCTTGTCTTGTTTGCCGGCCAGGGTGCAGATTTTTTTTAAAAAGAGGTTTACGATGATTGTTGAAGATTTAGTTCACATGATAGCGGGATTGTTTATTCTCATCAGTCTGGCTCTTGGTACCTATCTCAATCCTTATTTTTATCTGTTCACCGCTTTTGTGGGAGCCAACCTGTTTCAGTCCGAAATTTCAAAGTTTTGTCCCTTGGCCTTTATTTTGAAAAAGATGACCGTGGCGGTGTTGAGGTAAGAGTCTTTTAAACCCCAAATTCCAAGCCGAAATATTCTGTTTGACAGAAAAGGTTTGAGCAAGTATAATCACTTGCTTTTGTGTCTGATGTCGGCGGCCTTGGAGGACTCTTGATTTATGTCGGCACAAGAGGAAAAGTGGGCTTTGCCCGCTTTTTTTTGTTTATAGGGCAAGTGTGGATGTAAATATTCGGGTTACGGAAAAACAAGTGCTTTAAGGGTGGTTTGTTGAATATTGTAGACAGGGTCGAAACATTTGTAGAGCCGCTTCTTGATGAAATAGGCTGTGAACTTGTTGATATAGAATTTCGTCGGGAAGGGCATGGCTGGGTTTTGAGGTTGTACATAGACAGGGATGGCGGGGTAACTCTGGGAGATTGCAGTTCTGTCAGCCGTCAGGTCAATCATTATCTTGAGGTTGATGATCCCCTCGATCATCCCTATCGTCTGGAAGTTTCTTCGCCTGGGCTGGAGAGGCCTTTGAAGAAGAAAAACGACTTTATCCGTTTTGCCGGCAGGCAGAGCAGGATTAAAATGGCTGAGCCTGTGGACGGCAGGCGGGTGTTTGTTGGTGTTCTGGACGGGATGGATGGTGAAAATGTCCGAATCCTTGTTGATGGGGATATGTTTAGTTTGCATATAGCTGATATTGCCAGGGCCAGGCTTGCTTTTGAAGATGAAAAAGGTCAAAAGGGAAAGGCTTGAGTAATTATAAACTTCAAGTTTAAAGCCCGATAATGTGTAGTTTGAAATTTAGTAGCTTGAGGATTTATTTGGATTGCGAATTGCCCGTTTCGTGTTATACGGGTAGAAAAGTATCGTAGCGGGATTGCTATAAGAATGCTGGAGTCATCGGCAGGGTGGAGTGATATATGGTTGGTACAGAAAATTTAAAAAAAATTATAGATCAGGTCTGTCGGGATAAGGGAATTGACAAGTCTTTGTTGATAGATGCCATTGAGGAGGCCGTTCGTTCGGCGGTTCGCAAAAAATATGGCAGTCGACGGGATGTAGAGGTACAATTCAACGACGAGAAGGGCGAGGTAGAGGTGTTTCAGTTCCGTACCGTTGTCGAAGAGGTTTTTGATGAGGAAACAGAAATACTCTTTGAGGATGCAAGGAAACTTGACCCCGAAATTGAAATTGATGACGACCTTGGCGAAAAATTTGATAATATTGCCGACCTTGGACGAATTGCCGCCCAGTCGGCAAAGCAGGTAATTATTCACCGGATGCGGGATGCGGAGCGGGAGGTTATTTACAACCTGTATCAGGGCAGGGCAGGTTCCATCGTTAATGGTATTGTCCAGAGATTTGAGCGGGGTAATATGGTTGTCAATCTTGGTCGTACCGATGCAGTTCTGCCCCGGGACGGTCAGATACCTAAACGCTCTTTTAAGCAGGGCGATCGTCTTCGTGCCTATCTGCTGGAAGTTCGCCGGGATTCCCGGGATTCGCAATTGATTCTCAGCCGTACCTGCAATGAATTTCTAATTAAACTCTTTGAGATGGAAGTTCCGGAGATAGCCGAGGGTATTGTCAATATTCTGGGTTGTGCTAGGGAACCTGGTTTCCGGGCCAAAATAGCGGTTTCTTCCGTTGAGTCGGATGTGGATCCTGTGGGTGCCTGTGTTGGCATGAAAGGGTCACGGGTGCAGAATGTTGTCCAGGAGTTACAGGGAGAGAGGATAGATATTGTTCCCTGGAGTGCTGATCCTGCCAAATATGTGTACAATGCCATGGCACCGGCGGAGGTAACCATGGTTATTGTTGATGAAGATAACCGAAAACTTCTTGTTATCGTCCCGGATGATCAGCTCTCTCTTGCCATTGGTCGCCAGGGACAGAATGTTCGACTTGCCGCACAGCTGATGAGTTGGCGAATTGATGTCAAGAGTGAGACCAGATACAATAACCTGGAAAGCCCAGGGTACAAGAACCTTGCTGGCATTGATGGGCTTGACTGGTCATTGGCAGACAGGCTGTTTGCTGCCGGGGTTCGCTCAGCAGAGGGACTTGCATCCATGGAGGTTGCAGAGATTGCTGAACTTGGGCGGATCAATGAAAAACAGGCTGAATCTTTTAAGACTTTAGCAGAGAAAGCCCCGCCACTTGAGACGATTGAGGAGCCAGTGCCGGAAGAGGGTTCCGAGCCTGAAGACGCTGTTCTGGAGATGGATGGCGAGGCTGTGGATGGGGATGGCCAGTTGGGCGATGAAATCGATGGGAATAAAGATGAATTGATAGAGTCGGAAGGGCAGGTCGAGGTTGACCAGGTTGGTGAAGGTGAAGAGGACAGCAAGTCTACCGGGAATCAGGATGATTCCGGCATAGTAGACAGCGACCCTGATGGGAACAGGTAAAAAAATCAGGAGCGTTGATGAAGCGGGGGCATGTTCCTGTTCGTCTCTGCAGGGCTTGCGGTTGCAGGCGGCCTCAGGATGAATTGCAGAGGTTTGTTATGAGACAGGGGCGCATAGAAGAGCGAAAGATCGGCATGGGGCGGGCAGTATATTGCTGTTCGACTGAGGTGTGCCGGCAGAGGTTGTTGAAAAATAAAAAAGTACTGAAACGGGCATTTCGTATTAAGGGTTGACGATTTGGTACAGGAGTATTGCATGAGCAGAGTCCGTATTTTTGAGCTGGCGAGTGAAGCCGGGATGAAGAGCACAGAGTTGGCTGACAAGTTAATATCGTTGGGGTATCCCATAAAGGGGTTTAGCTCGACGGTGGATGAAGAGATGGCTGCAGATATTCGCCGTAAGGTTCTGGGGCATGGTCAGGTTGAGGTAACGGATGAGCATATCCATATGAAAAAGAGGGTGCCACCTGTATCTGCACAAAAAACTACGGTTGTTCGGCGGCGTTCCAAAGCTCAGAAGGAAGAGGTTGCAAAGAGAATTGAAGAAGAGATAGCGGCAGAGATTAGTGCTGCAGCCGTGGTGGTTGAGGATGTTGTTGAATCTGTAGGTGTAGGTGTAGGTGACAAAGCTGTGGAGATGATTGCAGACTCATTGACAGATGAAACCGCCAGTCAGGAAACTGTTGAATCAGGTGAATCTGTCAGCACGGCAGAAAATGGTGAAAAAAATGAGTCGTCTGGACAGCTTGAAACTGATGTTGTCTTGGAGTCTGGAGCGGCAAAAGATACTGTTGAACGGGTGGTTAAGCAATCAGGTGCTGAGCCCGAAGTAAAGAAAAAGCCTGAAGAAATAAGACGGGCAAAAGGGTTGGCAAAGGTCGTGGGGCAGGTTCAGATCCAGGTTCAGCCGGAACGGAAAAGACCTGCACACAGATCAGCAAAACCAAAACCAAGGTCAAGGACGGCTGCTCCCGGAGGGGCTGCCCCCGTTGCAGTTGTGCCTGATAAGGGTGCTGTCTCTCAAGGTAAGAAAAAAGGCAAACGGGTTGTTGAGGTTCAGAAGAAGGAAGAAGAAGGTCGTGGTAAGCGGGGAGTTAAAGGCAAAAAAGAGCGGCGGAAAATAAATTTTTCCCGGGGTGGAGGTGGAGATTTTACCCGTTCCCGCCGAGGTCGTAAAAAGAAGGGTGGGGGCAGCAAAAAAAGAATTAGTTCTCAGCCGCCAGCCGCTGAAATGAAGGCGATCAAGAAGAGAATCAAGGTTATTGAAACCATCAGCGTTGGTGATCTTGCTAAAAGGATGGGGGCTAAGGGCAGTGAAGTCATTGCCAAACTCATGGGACTTGGCGTGATGGCAACCATTAATCAGGCCTTGGATGTGGAAACAGCAATCCTTGTTGCCACTGATTTTGGTTATGAAGTTGAACAGGCTATGACCGGAGAACTTGAGATTGAAGCATTGCATGTTCTTGAAGAAGAAAAGGGTGGTGCGGGAGAATCCCGTCCACCGGTTGTCACGGTTATGGGGCATGTTGATCATGGTAAAACCTCGATTCTTGATGCCATTCGCAAGGCAGATGTGGCTGAGGGTGAGGCTGGTGGCATCACCCAGCATATAGGGGCATATTATGTCAAGGCACCTTCGGGTGACTTAACCTTTGTTGATACTCCAGGTCATGCCGCTTTTACGGAAATGCGTTCCCGGGGTGCCAGGGTAACTGATATTGTTGTCCTGGTTGTCGCAGCCGATGACGGGGTGATGGAGCAGACCAAAGAGGCTATATCCCATGCCCAGGCCGCTGAAGTTCCCATTGTGGTGGCGATCAATAAAATTGATAAGGATAATGCCGACCCGGAACGGGTGAAAAGGGAGTTGGGCGAGTTTGGGCTTTTGCCTGAGGATTGGGGCGGCGATACAATTTTTTGTGAAACTTCGGCAAAGAAGGGTATTGGTATTGAAGCTCTTCTTGAGAATATTCAGTTGCTGGCAGAAATCCTTGAATTGAAAGCTGATCCAAACCGTAAGGCAAGGGGAACAGTTATTGAAGCTCAGCTTCATAAAGGACGGGGCCCTGTGGCAACGGTTCTGGTTCAGGAAGGAACCTTGAGAGTTGGAGATTATTTTGTTGCCGGTATGTTCAGCGGTAAGGTGCGGATGCTTATCAATGAACGGGGCGGGAATGTTAAAGTAGCTGGCCCGGCAGTACCGGTTGAAGTGCAGGGTATTTCCGGAGTTCCCCGGGCTGGTGATGAGTTTGTGGTGGTTCCGGATGAAAAGATGGCAAAATCGGTTGCCAATACACG
Source organism: uncultured Desulfobulbaceae bacterium (assembly GCA_964513405.1). GTDB lineage: Bacteria > Desulfobacterota > Desulfobulbia > Desulfobulbales > Desulfobulbaceae > DRLX01. The sequence goes on along the minus strand of CAZEMY010000059.1, from coordinate 113 downwards.
GCAGTTGAAGGTGCGTGAGTCTGAACTTGCTTCAGCTTCCAAAGTTTCTCTTGATAACCTGTTTGAGAAGATGGCTGAACAGGAAATGCAGGAGTTGCGGGTGGTTCTCCGTG
>CAZEMY010000058.1:0-10435 GCA_964513405.1 uncultured Desulfobulbaceae bacterium | reverse complement strand
GGATACCGGCGGTGGAGATAATGTTCACCACCACCGGCATTGCCAACCTGATTCGCCAGGGCAAGGATGAAATGCTTTATTCCGCCATTGAAACTGGACTAAAAAAGGGGATGCAGACCATGGAAAAATCCCTTATTCAACTTGTTTATGAAGGTAAAATCAGTATGGAATCCGCCCTGGGAGCAGCAAGGCGGCCGGACATGCTCAAACAGCGGCTCTCCGTGATGAGGATGTAATATGGCACGGGAAAGATTTGGTGAATATCTGCTCCGCAAAGGAGCCCTGACCAGGGAAGCAGTTTCCGCCATCATGGACGATCAGAGGCTGAACAAGGAACCCTTTGGCTGCCTTGCCGTGCGGCGCAACTATCTTGAAGAAGAGGAAATGATAACTCATCTTGGTGCGTTCCTCGGTCTGCCGGTGCTTGAGCCGGACAAGATCACCCCTGATGCAAAGATAGTCAGCAAAATACCGAGAAAACTGACCCTGAAGCTGGGAATCCTGCCCATGGGCACCGGCAGCAGGGGCGAGCTGATATGTGCATGTTCAGGGCCGATCAACATGGCTGCCCTCCAGTCGGTGAGCCGTCTGGTCAAGCGACCGGTGAAGTTGCAGCTTGTCTCGCAGTCGAGCCTGAAAAGAATGCAGAACGAGTTGTACAGCCGCCTCTTTGACACTTCAATAAATACAAGCCAGATGGTTGGAGGCGGCAGTGATGACGACATCCATCTGGTCACCGAACTGCTGGAAAAACTGATCCTGCGGGCTATCAATATGGATGCTTCGGATATTCATATCGAACCGGGAAAACATGATCTGGTCGTCCGCTTCCGGGTGGACGGGGTTATGGCCAAGGTGGAGACCATGCCCATAACCATTGCCGACAAGATTGCCTCCCGGATCAAAGTTCTCTCCGGTCTTGATATTGCTGAAAAACGGATGCCCCAGGACGGTTCCTTCTTTTTTCAGCCCCAGCGCCTGGATGTGGAGATTGACGGAGTTAATCTCCGCATTTCCACCCTGCCGATAATATGGGGTGAAAAAGTGGTTATGCGTATCCTTCCCACCAGTGATTCTGCGGTTGGTATAAATGCCATCGGCATGGAAGATGATACCATGGAGATGTTTAAGAGACAGATCGCATCCCCCCATGGAATTATCCTGGTTACCGGTCCCACCGGCAGCGGCAAGTCCACGACCTTATACAGTGTTCTCCAGATGGTACGAAGTGAAACAGTAAATATTACCACTCTTGAAGACCCGGTGGAATTAAAAATGGAAGGTGTCAACCAGACCCAGATAAATCCCGGACCAAAGGTTACCTTTGCCGGGGCCCTGCGATCCATTCTCCGCCAGGATCCGGATATTATCATGGTGGGAGAGATTCGTGACCGCGATACCATTCAGGTGTCATTGCAGGCTGCCATCACCGGTCATCTGGTTCTCTCCACCCTTCATACCAATGATGCCCCCTCCACCTTTACCCGGATGATGGATATGGGAGCGGAATCTTTTTTGACTGCCACCTCGGTGCGGGGCATCTTAGCCCAGCGGCTGGTACGGCGGCTCTGTCCCTATTGCCGGGAAAAGAGCATAATCACCCCCGCCGAGCAGAAGATGCTTAAACTCCCTGGGGATGATGTCTTTGAGGTGAGTAGAGGCAAAGGGTGCAGCGAATGCGATCAGAAAGGTTACCGGGGCAGAATTGGAATATTTGAGCTCCTGGATATGGATGTGAATCTGCAAAAAATAGTGGCAGAGGAAAAACCAAGCGATGATATTCGCCGTTTTGCCCAGGAAAATTTAAGATTCCGCACCCTTCACGAAGACGGAATTATCAAGGTCAAAAAAGGTCTTATAAGCCCGGAGGAGGTGGTGCGGGTCAGTATGCATTGAAAGAGCTGTCAGCCCATGCCAGCCAACAACCACCAATACTGATAACCGCTAAAGAAAATGCCTGTTTACAACTGTACAGTCATAGATGCCAGGGGTCAGGTGAGCAAGACCACTGTCATCGCCTCCAGCCAGGCGGAAGCTGCTGCCGACCTCGCCGCCAGAGGTATGAGCCCCATGGCAATCAGCGAGTCTGAGGGGGGAGGCGGCAGCATCAGTTTTGAGGATATTCTCCGCAAAATAGGGCGGGTGCGGAGGCAGGAAATAACTCTGTTTCTGCGAATGATGTCGTCTCTGATTGCCTCCGGCATTACCATTACCGAGGCAATAACCGTCCTCCACGAACAGACGGAAAACCGTAAATTTAAATATATACTTGGTGACATTAAAACCAAAATAGAAGCGGGTACCTCTTTCTCCGATGCCCTCGCTGTCCATGACACCATTTTTCCATATACAGCGGTGAGTATGGTCAGAGCCGGTGAGCTTGGCGGTATTTTAGAGACTGTCCTTGATAATCTGGTCACCTTTATGGAAAAACGGGCGGCCTTAAAGGGAATGATTATCCGTTCTTTTATCTATCCCAGTGTTGTTTTGGTGGTTGCCATTGGTGTGGTTATTTTTCTGGTGGTCTTTGTCATTCCCCGCTTTATGATGTTGCTCCAAGGAGCACAACTGCCTTGGAATACCCAGTTGCTGATGGATATATCCGATTTCCTGATCAGCAATGGCCTGGTTATAGGGATTAGTATGGCTGGACTCGTTGCCGTCATCATCACCTTATTTTTTATTGAAAAAACCCGCTACCTGATAGACCTTTACAAGGTCAGGTTGCCTGTCTTTGGTCCCATTTTCCGGTTTGGGATTATCGTTCAGTTCTGCCGCACCTTTGCCTCTCTCCTGGACAGTGGAATCCCAATCGTAGAAGGTTTGAAGACCACCAGTGACACTCTGACCAACGAGGCGGTAAAAAAGAGTATAGAAGACATGGTGGAAAAAGTAGTGGCTGGTGAGCAGCTCTCGGTAACCCTTGCCGAAATTTCGATCTTTACCAGCCTGATGATCTCCCTGTTCAGGGTTGGTGAACAGACCGGCAGCATGGGTGAATCCATTGCCCTGGTGGCAGATATTTATGAACAACAATTGGAGGACCGGATCGAATGGATGACTTCCATGATTGAACCGGCCCTTATTATCAGCCTGGGCGGGATTGTCGGTTTTGTCGCCTGGGGGCTGGTTGCCGGTATGCTTGCCATGTATTGATGGTTGAGGGAGGGGACAGGGTTCAGGGTACAGGGTTTGCCCTGGTACCACCGCTCTGCGGGAACCAGAAGACAGAAGATTTTGTTTTGCTTGTTTTGCTCGTTCCCACGCTCTGCGTGGGAATGCAGGGCAACCTGATTGACAGAAGTAAGGTATAAATGATGGGAGTAATATTCGTTCCCACGCTCTGCGTGGGAACGAGGATGTATAATGAATACATGACAGCTAAAATCAACCAAAGGAAATGAAACACATGAAAAAAACACTTTATCTTTTGCCGGTCGCCCTGCTCTCTCTGATATGGCTGTCCGGATGCCAGAGAGATACCCCGGAGCCAGCACCCCTGACCGATAATGTTATTGCCGTTTTTGAAGGTGGAAATCTCACCGCAGAGTTTCTGGAGGCTCATAAGAAAAGTATGAGTCGGCAGTCCAAGTACCGCAGAAATCCGGAACTGTTGACCAGAGAGGCGGTTTTCAACCATGCCCTTAATATGGAGATGATTATTGCAGAGGGTCACAGAGTAGGATTAGATCAACATCCCTTTATCAAGCAGCAACTCCATAAGTACAAAAGTGAGCTGTTCCTGGATATTATGAAGCACGATCTGATCAAGGAAATTGACCGTGAAACCATCAGTGATGAGAAAGCCCGTGCCTTTTATGAGGAAGAAAAGGAGAGCTACCTGAGACAGCCATTGTACTCCGTGCAGTTTTTTACAGTCAACCCGGAGCTGGCTGCTGATCTGAGCGAAAAAATCAGCGGAGCAGGAGAAGTTGATATTGCTGCATTAGCTGCGCTTTTTGCCGATAATGAGAAAGATCGTCAGGATGGCGGCACTCGTGTCTCACGAAGCCTGCGGCGTTTCCAGCCGGAATGGCGGTCGGTGGTTGAGGATCTGGAGGTCGGCAGAGTTACCGGTGCAATCCAGATTGGCGATAAATTTTATGTTATGATGCTCAGCCATAAAACGGAACCTTACCAGTACACCTTTGAGGAAAAAAAGGAATATATCAGAAACGATGTCTTGTTAAATATGTACAGGGAGCAATGGCAGAATGTCTATGCCAGGCTAAAAGAGGAGTTCAAGGTCGAGATTGATAAAATAAAGCTGGCAGCTTTTTTATCGGGAAAGGTTGAAGAAAAAGAAATAACCAAAGCAGAAGGAGAATGAAAAAATGCGTCTTTTAACAGTACTGCTGTTTGCCCTGTTGGCAATGTCTGTGAGTATTCCAGCCCAGCTTATGGCCCATGTTCCCCCAAACTCTGTCAAAATCCCGCTCGACAAGGATAACCCCATTGAAGCTGATTATTCCTGCTTTATTCACTGGTATGTTCATTTTAAGCTTTACGAGGGTAAGTTCGAGAAGACAGACCGCCGTTTTTATCTAAAAGAGTTCACCGGTAACGAACAGGAAGGCAACGAGTTGACCATCAGCTTTCTGGTCATGGATAAAAGCACAAAGGAAAATTTTAACGATTCCATGAAGATTACCCGCGATGCAGACGGGTACTGGTTTTACACAGATGAACAGGGCAACAGACATCAGGTAACCACATATGTACATGAAATATATTATTATTATAACAAGTACATATTTGTTATAATGGCAGGTTTCGCTCTGGTGGCAGGAACAGGTGCCTTTATAATTATCCGCAGGCGGCGAAAGGGTAAGGATGTGATAAATAAGTAAGCCCTGTGTTCTGCCTCGTCGGAACGCTTAAGCGGGTATAAAGCCCCATTATTTTACTCTAACAAGGAGGTGTGGCGGTGGGACAACTTGGAGTACTGCTTGCAATCATGGCGGGACTTATCGCCTTTACCGATATACCCGAAAGGGTGCAGCAACTTTTTGAAGACAGCATCAGGGCAGGTCAGGAGATCGCCACCGCCGGCGACCTGCGTTCCATGTCAAATATGCTCGATTATCATTATCTTAGAAAGGGCAGATACCCGCATGAAGACCGATTTGAAGACTGGTTGGCCACCACCTTCCAAAATAGTAATATAAAAAAACTCTCGCTGGATCACTGGGGGAATCCGTATGTGTACGAGGTCGGTGCCAGACAAAAATCATATGTTCTTATCAGTATGGGTGAGGACGGGATTATCCATACGGATGATGATATGAAGGTGACCGGACCATAAGCCGTTAAACAACGGGGCTGTTGTTTGCTGGTCTCCCCGGTTGCAACGATTATAATCAAAAAAACATAACTTATAAATTATGCTTTCACTTTATTATAAAATAAAAAATTTTCGGTTAAGGGAAGTCGGTGCCAAAGGTGCGGCTATTTTTCTAATCAACAAAAAACTCTCAGCCATGGAGGGCGGCGACAAATTAGGCAAGATTACTGATCTTCAGCTTAATCGGGCCGACAAGAGCATGGTTCTGGAGGCAACCCGTGATGCAGAGATAAACTCTATCAATGTCAAGGGTTATAAGACCGTGCTTTTCAAGGGCAAATCATTTATTACCTGGGATAGCATGGAGTTTAACGGCAATGACCGCAGTCATTACCAGAAAATATTTAAGAATGTGAAACGAATTGAGATCTCAAAACAAGTTATAACCCTGCTCAAGGTGATCCTATGAAAAACAAGATAAAACGCAAATATCTGGTTGCTCCACGCTATCAGTTAAGCCAGGCAGGTATCATCCTGCTCTCCCATTTACTGGTAGCCCTGCTGGTAACCGGTCTGCTCAGCTGGGTTTACCTCTTTATGCTGAACAGTTCCATCGCCTTTGACCATAACCGGCAGATCCCCTGGTTTCTCGCCGCTATGGTCTTACTGATTACAGCAATCACGACCTGGTGGGTCATCCGCCATAGTCACCGGGTAGCCGGTGCCATGTTCAAGGTTGACCAGACCTTGAGTCGTGCCGCAAAGGGTGACTGCCCGGACAGGGAAATCAGTTTCCGTAAAGGCGACCATTTTCCGCAGCTTGCTGCTTCCATTAACGACTGCCTGAAAGGGTTGCAGGCCTGTCATAAAGAGAGAGATGATATCATAACGGATCTGGCGGCTGTTCAGGCGAGATTAAAAGAGGGGCAGTTAAGCAGTGAAGAGGCGGCAGGGATTATTCAGGAAACCATTAACAAACTCAATGGGTTCTCTCCGGAAGCGGAGCTTTGAACTCTGCCATCACCCTGATTATTCTGATAAATTAAAGCCTACTCGCACACTTGGCAAAGCTAAGGAAACCCCGTGATTAAGCAAATAGATTTTTTCTCAGCAAAAAACCGCAGGGATCACCTGCTTATCTGCCTGTTACTCCTCTCATATTTTGGTCTGATATTTGCCATACCCATCCACAATATCTTTGATTTCGAGGCAGCCAAGCTGATATTTTCCCTGGGATTCCTTGTCCCTGCCCTGGTCATTTTCTTTTATCTGAAACTGATCAGAGAAAGCACACCTGAGATTTTTATACCTTTTATATTCAAGGTTTTTTTTTTATATGCCCTCCATCTTTTTATTGTTTCCATCCTCAACCTGGATCAATCTTATAACCCCTTTTATGATCTTGCCCATCTTGCCATAACAGGGTTATTGCTGATTGCTGTCTATAACCTGATCAACAGTTTTGAGCGGCTTAAAGCTGTTGTGTTTTTTATGGCGGTTGTGGCGGGAATTGTTTCAGTTCTGGGAATTCTTGAATATTTCGGGCTTGTTTTTTATGGATTGAATTTTGATACAGGCCAGAATATAAAGGTAACATTTGGCAATCAAAATTACCTTGGCGGATATCTATGCATCACTCTTCCCTTTCTGCTCACCGTTTTTTTCTGCTCTGAAAAAAAGATTTTAAAGTTCAGCTTCCTGTTATTATCCATCCTCGCAGTTTGTGCTGCTGTCTTTACCGGGGCAAGAATGACCTTTTTAGTGATTTTTTTCAGCCTCGCAACTTATCTGTTACTGGCATTTGCATTTGTTTTTGGTTCGGATGAAAATAATCCCCACAAGAGGCAGCAGAAAAAAATTGTTATTCTTTGTCCATTTGTTGCGGCCATTGCAGTGATTGTAACATACCTTATTGTCAGCGATGCTCACCTGATACAGCAGTTTAAAACTCTTGGCGAAGATCCGGCAGTTTTTTTTGGGGAAAGAGTGGATATGTACCGAACCGCTGTGGCAATCTGGCTTGACAGTACAGTGAGTTTTCTGTCCGGTCATGGTTGCGACTCTTATATAAAACTTAATTTTATGGAATTTCCACCCTGGTCGGATTATTCGGCACTAAGAAGTTTTGATCAGGTCCATAATGAGATTCTTGAAACCCTTGTGGCAGGGGGAATACTAAGCTTAGCACTCTATGCCGTCATAATTTTATCCACCCTGTATATATTATATAATATTGCAGCAAACAACACCCTGAACCGGGATAAACGGTTGATCGCCATATCCCTTGCCGTATCAATACTTGCCTTTCAGGTGCATGGGCTGTTTTCCATATCGACAAGGGTGTTGACGGGAGTTTACACCTTCTCCTGGATATTGGCATTATCATGGGCCTTGTTTTTCATAACTGCAGATAAAAAAGAAAAAGGGTTTTTTATCTTTAAACACCAGATTATCCGGGGAACTAATATAATCAGAGTTTTGGGTGTATCTGCACTGTTGTTGCTGCTTTTATCAGGGACAAAGCTTGGATTTTTTGTTACGGGGGAAATGTTTTTGACCAAGGCACGCCTGACGGAGAATACTAAGCAGAAAGAAGATTATTTCCAGAAATCCATAGAAGCAGATAAAAATATCCAGGCTCATTATTTCCTTGCTCATCTGTATCTGCTCCGTGGAGATGCCCGGAACTTTCAGATAATGGCCGACAGGACGGAGGCCATTATTCCCCGTTTCAGAAACATAAATTATTTAAGGGCATTTATGGCCGCAGTGGAGGGCGAATATGAGAGGTCAGAAAAACTGTTTGCATACTATGATAAATATATAGATCGGGATGCCCCCCTGACCATGTTATGGCTGACAATTTTAAATAACAGGAGGGGGAATTACGCAGGGGCCCTTGATTTTTTACAGCAATACCTTGTCTTTGAATTTAAGCGGGGTTATGATTGGGAGTTTGGCAAGGGAAATGACATAATTTTTAACAAGGGGGAAGAAAGCTCAAATTCTGAAGTTAGGGTAGGGATTGAGCGGCTTGGAAATGTAATAAAAAATATTCCTGTCCATGAAAAGAATATTTTAGAACATTGTTACATATTGCTGGAAGAACTTGCAGCAATATTTGAAGATATTGACCTTGGTCTCTGGCTGGTTTTAAAAAGTCAGGCAGCCACAAAGGCTGATTTTCCCCTGATAGCAGGAAAAATCAGGGAGGAAATACTTACCACCCGTGCCGGATATGAAGAGTCGAACCGGAGAAAAGAGCTGAGAGAGCTTATATCTCTTTACGAAGGTCTGGCAAATTATGTCCCATGGCATGAAAAAATAGGAATTCGTAAAAAACTTCTGCCCCTTTATTTAAAAGACCGTCAATTTAAAAGATATGCTTTCTGGAAACGATGGCTGGAAAGTTGACGGGATGCGGATAACGAGTATCCTTATAATGAAAGACAGGGTAGATAAAATACAACCGGAGTATAAAAATGCAGACAGTTTTCTTAAGATACATATGTTTTTTAACCGTAATATTCCTGATTATATCATCGGGATGTTCAAAGACAGAACATCCGATGCTGGGAGAGAAAGCCCCGGATTTCGAACTTGACAAACTTGGGGGCGGCACTATTTCCCTGGCTGACCTATCGGGAAAGCCGGTTTTCATTGAGTTCTGGGCTCCATGGTGTCCGGGCTGTGTGGATAATATCGCTCCCGCCAAGGAACTGTACTCAAAATTTGCCGGCAGGGTTCATATCATTGCCCCTTCCCTTGAAGGGGGGCGTAAAGCTGCCGGGGAATTTGTCGCAAAACAAAAAATACCCTACCCTGTGGTATTTGCTACCAGAAAATTTTTAGACGATTACAAGGTCAGTACTATTCCAGTTACCGTTATTATAGATAAAGACGGTATAATTCGCTACCACCACCTGGGTCGTATAACGACAAAGGGTATATCCAAAAAACTTGAATCGTTGTTGTAATCTGAACAGAAAGGAAAAGAGGCAGATTAATTAGATAGTTGTACTTGGTTTTTACACTCTGAAACAGCCTTCCCCACTTATTTCCCGATAAGATGACCCCTCGTTCCCACGCTCCTGCGTGGGAACGAGGAAAGGGGACTGAATTTTTTTCGAGTCTTTTTTCGAAAATCATTCTGTCCCCGGTGTTTGGAAGCAAGGGGGCGACTGTAGTTGCTTGACAAAATTAAATAGGTCTGTCCCCATTTCCCGACATTTATCAGGAACAATTCTCACAGAAACTTCGCCGTTTCACTGCTAATCTTCCGGTACATATACATACATGGCAGGCATGAAACCACAGAAAACAAGCAAAAGGACAAGCAAGGTGTATAAGTTATTTTTACTTGATGCCTGTGAAAAGTTACCGCCGCCGGCCGGCCGCCCGTTTGGCGGCTTTCAGGGGGTTGATCCGCTGTACCACCTGATACTTGCCGGGAAGCCAGGTCGGGTTATAATTGATCTCTCCGGATTCATACCCTTTGCGGGTTTCGCTGTCCTTAAACACCAGGACCAGGTTCCATGACCCATGTTTGAGTTTTGCTGGATCAACCTGGGCAAACTCAATATTTTGTTGTTTTAATTCATCTGTCAGCATTTCCATTGGCCTGACATTACGAAAAATGGGACCACCTTCAAATCTGAATGCTATGGCGAGTGACATTAGTTTACCTCTTGCTGTTTTGGTTGGGATTGACGTTATGATAAAAATAGAGTAACTATTCTGAATAGTTATAGCCATATGATTGTGTAGTTTTTTTAAACTCGACGAATAGTTACAAGGAACCGGGGCTTCAGCCCCGCCGCCCGAATATCCCCCTGCACTCATCAACAGCCTAAAACATGATGCCCTGTGGGCGGATTGAATGTCGAATACTCAAATACTGAATGGTCGAAGTTAATATGCATGATCCCGATATGCAGATAAACAGTTTTTTATCCTCGTTGCACCGCTCTATCCTCGTTGCACCGCTCCGCGGTGTAACGCCGCCATCCGGCACTCACCATCCGGCACTCACCATCCATAGCCAGTGAGTGCCGGATGTTCTTCCAATATTTTGTTGGGAGTGCCAATCACAGAGCCGGATGACCTGATTGAAATGAAGATGATCCGTACAGAGCTCAAATGCCTTCCGGT
>CAZEMY010000057.1:0-10518 GCA_964513405.1 uncultured Desulfobulbaceae bacterium | reverse complement strand
GCATGGAAGAGGGGGAAAAACAGGTTCAGGAATATGGTTCCCTGCTTGAAAAAAGGTATAAAAATCTGCGACTTAAAAAATTTGTAGTTGTAAGCCTTGGCTTTGACAGGATTTGCTGCAAACAACTTTAATGTCTTTCCCGTGTTCCATCGCTCTGCTGTGTCACCAGAGAAAAGGTTCGTAGTTTACCATTGATTTCTAAGTCTATGCTATCTGCATCAACCCGAATGTTTACCATAGGTTACGCACTTATTATACGAATTCAGGTTATTATGCGAGTTCAGGTCGAAACACTATATTGTTAACTCATTGAATCCGGCACTCGTGGGGCAGGGCTGAAGCCTTGTTCTACTGAGTGCCGGATACACCACTAAGGGCAACCAATGAAACTTAAAAAACTCCCCATCGGTATATCAACCTTTAAAACGATTATAGATGGAGATTATGTATATGTGGATAAGACCGGAGTTGCCCTTAAGATGATAGAAACCGGTGGCGGTTATTATTTTCTTTCCCGCCCCCGCAGGTTTGGTAAATCCCTGTTCCTTGATACCCTGCGAACTATTTTTAATGGCGAGCGGCAGCTATTTAAAGGTCTTTATATTTATGATCGCTATGATTTTATCAAATATCCGGTTATTCAGATAAATTTCAGCAGTGGCAGGTTCAGGACAAGCGAAGATTTTGATCAGAGAGTATATGAGATATTAAAGATTAACCAGAATAATCTCCAGGTTTTTTGCGACAGTGATATGTCCGGGATTGGCTGTTTTGAAGAGCTTATACACAGAGTACACAAAGAGTATAAGCAAAAAGTAGTAATTTTAATTGATGAATACGATAAACCCATCCTTGATAATATAGAAAATGCCGAAATTGCCACCCTGATGCGGGAGGAACTTAAAAACTTCTACAGTGTTATCAAATCTTCGGATGAATTTCTTAAATTTGTCTTTATCACCGGGGTCTCCAAGTTTTCCAAAGTCAGTTTGTTCAGCGGTTTGAATAATCTTGAAGATATAACTTTAAATGCCAATTATGCAACCATTTGCGGTTATACCCAGAATGATCTGGAAACGGTGTTTAAAGATCACCTTGCCGGTGTGGACTGGGACAAGGTCAGGCATTGGTATAATGGCTATAAGTTTCTCGGGGAGGGGGTTTACAATCCTTTTGATATTCTTCTTTTTATCTCAAATAATAAAGTTTTTGAGAATTACTGGTTCGGTACGGCAACCCCGAGCTTTTTTCTCAAACTGATAGAGAAAAACAACTATTTTCTTCCCAATCTTGAAAACATAGTTAAAGACAGCCGGATGCTTAACAGCTTTGATGTCGATTATATAGAGCTGGAAACCCTGATGTGGCAGACCGGGTATTTGACCATTGTTGATAGTTACGAGAGTATAAAGGGTCAGAAATACAGGCTGTGTATTCCCAATAATGAAGTTAAAGTATCTATAATGAGTTATATTGTGGATTTTTTAACGAAAAACACAGACAGCGAGATAGAGCAGGAAGGTGTCTACGAGTCGCTTGTAAACGCCGATTTTAATAGATTGGAAACTGTGTTCAAATCGTTGTTTGCCTCAATTCCCTATAATAATTTCAGCGGTAAAAAACTCTATGAGTATGAAGGTTATTTTGTCTCGGTATTTTATGCCTATATAAAAGCACTTGGAATTGATATCTCCTGTGAGGATACCACTAACCGGGGGAGGATAGATATAACCATCAAGCTGCCGGGGAGTATTATTATCATTGAGTTTAAGGTGGACGGCAAAGACGCTCTCAAGCAGATACAAGATAAAAAATATCACCAGAAATATATGGACAGCAAAAAAGACATATATCTAATTGGAATTGAGTTTAGTAAGGAGGAACGAAATATAAGCAAATTAGAGTGGATTCAGGTTTAAGCTTAATCTTCAACGGTAACCCATGAAACTTAAAAAACTCCCCATCGGCATATCAACCTTTAAAACTATTATTGAGGGAGATTATGTCTATGTGGATAAGACCAGAATTGCCCTGAATATGATAGAAACCGGCGGCGGTTATTATTTTCTTTCCCGTCCCCGCAGGTTTTTGGTAAATCCCTAAGCCCGATCAGCCCTGCGGATAACATCGCATAACTCAAGAGCAATGGTGGAAATCTCTTTTTCATCTGTTCCCTCGGTCATGACCCTGATAACCGGTTCGGTGCCGGAAGCTCTGACCAGAATTCTTCCCCTCTCCCCCAGTTTTTCTTCAGCCGCCTTTAATGCCTCCGGAAATCCGGGGACCTGCTCCGGCTTAATTTTGGTAGAGATACGGACATTTTCAAGTACCTGCGGGTAAGTATCCATAATGGTTGCAAGTTCGGACAGCGGTTTTTTCTTCTTTATCATGATGGCAAGAATTTGCAGCCCGGCGAGAATACCGTCCCCAGTGGTGTTGTGATCGAGAAAAACCATATGCCCCGATTGCTCGCCCCCAAAATTATAACCCTTGTTACGCATGGCTTCAACCACATATCTGTCACCAACCTTGGTGCGGACAAGATGACCGCCCATTTCCGTCATGGTCTTTTCTAACCCCATATTGGACATTACCGTGGCAACCAGGGTCTTTTTCTTTAACTTTCTCCGGCTCATCAGCTCTTTGGCACATATTGCCATGACATGGTCACCGTCTACGATTTTCCCCTTTTCATCGCAGACAATCAACCGGTCACCGTCTCCGTCAAGAGCCAGCCCTATATCAGCCCCAAGCTGCCTGACCTTTTCTGCCATTTTTTCAGGATGCAATGCCCCGCACTCATGGTTGATATTCTTGCCGTTGGGGTCACAGCCAATGGTTGTGACCTTTGCTCCGAGTTCCGAGAAGACAAAGGGTGCCACCTTGTAGGTCGCCCCGTGGGCACAGTCAAGGACTATATGAAAATCATCAAGGGTGTACTGTTTTGGGAAGGTGTTTTTTAAAAAGACAATATATCTTCCCTTTGAATCCTCAATCCTCGAAGCCCTGCCAACTTCATCGGCAACCGGGCGCAGGGCTGCCATCTTCTGGGAAAAAATCAAATCTTCGATGTCTCCTTCAACTTTATCGGGGAGCTTGAAACCGTTAGACGAAAAAATCTTAATCCCATTGTCCTGAAAAGGGTTATGGGAAGCCGAAATCACCACCCCGGCATCTGCACGCATGGAGGTGGTGATAAAAGCAATGCCGGGGGTCGGCAGAGGCCCCAGTATCTGAACATCAACCCCCATGGAACATATGCCGGCGGCAAGGGCATTTTCGATCATATAACCGGATATCCGGGTATCCTTGCCGATAACTATATGGTGTCCTTTGGTTTTGGTCTTGACGATAAAAGCTATTGCCCTGCCTATCTGCATAGCTATTTCCGTGGTCATGGGGTAAATGTTCGCTGTCCCGCGAACTCCGTCTGTCCCAAAAAGTTGTTGCATGGTTATTTTGTCCTGTTTTTTTATTTTAAGTTTTTTATTCTGTAATATTGTTGCCTGAACCCTCAGTTTCAGGAATAAGCTGCACCTTTTCGGGGTGGATGGAGATGATTTTAAGCGGAGCGTGATCCGGTACCGTAATTCCTGAAACCGAGACCGTTACCTCCTGGGGAAAATTATTTTCTTCCGGCCGGGCAGAGGCTCTGAACAGCATGACCGGCTCAGGAGTGTTGCGGATAAGATTTTCCGGGATATAGGCCTCAACTGTAATCTTGGCTGGCATCACCCTGATCGGGATATTGGCATCATGGATATTCACAGGAATGCCGGGCACCGTTTTTTTAATCATTTTTTCCTGGACGATAATCTTCACAGAGACAACAGGTTCGCCGATGAGGTCAATCAGTTCCGGATTGAGGTCAAGCTGAACCGGGATGGTCGTTGAGCGGTTAAGTCCGTCTAAATTAATAGTAAAAGTATTTAAAATAGGGTGTTTGGCGATGGTGCTTAACGGGCCGGTAATTTTTAGTTTTTCCGGTTGTACAGAGACATTCACCACTTTATAACCGGCAAGGGCTTCTCCTTCAAGTACCGGATTTATCGAAATTTCCTTTTGGACAAGTTTGTCAATCAGCAGGGTGGTGTTGGTTGGCTGCAGCCTGAGGACGCTGATGCCGCCCGGGAAATTAATGGAATCTTTTTCATTCTTTATGACCAGTGTTCCCGGGGAGATATTGGATAGATTCACCGGTCTGGTTATGTCTTTTTCCCGTAATTCCTGGATAAGACTACGCGGGCCGCGAACAGTTACTTCAATGTCCTTTCTGTACTGGTTGGATATGATAAGATCGGCCGGTAGGTTGATGATTTCAACAGGTACGGTAATAGTTATATCAATCTGCTCTTCACCGGCGATAAAATACCAGAGAAAGATAGCGAGGCAAAGAGAAATTGCCCGGAGAAACCATTCCTTTGGAGTTACACCGGTAAGCCAGCTTATGATTTTTTCTTTAAGTTCAGCCATTTTTTCCATGAAAAATTGTTGTCACTGTTGGAGATAAAAATTTCCTGGAGTATACTGGTTAGAGCTTCTACATCCTGGAGAGTTGTTATTTCTCCGGATCTGACTAAGGATATTTCCTGGGTTTCTTCCGAGACGACAATAATGACGGCATCGGTTTCTTCAGAAAGTCCCAGAGCTGCCCGGTGTCTTGTTCCGTATCGTTTTGAAATATTCTGGTTACCGGATAAGGGGAGGAGGCAGCCGGCGGAATGGATTCTGCCGCCTTTGATTATAACCCCGCCGTCATGCATGGGAGATGAGGGGAGGAATATAGCGATCAGGAGTTCGTTTAACAGCTTGGCATCAAGGGTGAACCCGGTTTCGATGTAGTCCCGTAACCCCGTCTGCCGTTCCAAGACGATTATAGCCCCTATTCGCCTTCTTGCCATATAAATGGCGGCACTGATAATTTCATTTAGATCATCAAGGGCAACATCGTGCTTTTTGCGAAATGGAGACTTGCCCACCTGGGTAAGGGCTCTACGGATATCCGACTGAAAAACAATTATTATAATCAAGAGGATAGAGCTTAGAAATGTTTTGAGAAGCCAGTGGAGAGTGAGCAGGTTCAGGCGGTCGGATATGAAATAGAGGATGGTGATGACCATCAGACCCAGCAGCATCTGGACGGCACGGGTTCCGCGAATCAGGAGAATGATTCGATAAATTACATAAGAGACGATGAGGATGTCAACGGCATCCTGCCATCGTATGGAATTAACAATGTCAAACATTGACCAGGTGCCTTCTTGAGGGAAATTGCATTTTACAGTTGCGGGTGTAAGTTTTTATCTCTTTTAAATTTAGCATGTTGAAGGCAAATTTAACAGGAAAATAAAAAAATTATTTTCCTCGCCCCCCCAATACATTATTTTTTGTCAGGGCTTAAGTTTTACATATAAACGAAATTGAAAAATGAATAACAGCGAAAAAGAAGATATAAATAAACCTGAACCGGGTCTCATCGAGTCGATTGTCCCGGGCGGTCATGGTGACAATATTGCTTACCGGCGGCGAAAACGCTCGCCCCGGGGTGGTGGGCTTAAGTGGTTACTGGCCGGATTTTCTCTTCTGATTTTCTATGTTTTTTTTATGCTTCTTATTATGCCGGTGCTGATCCCCGGGGTTTTGTCGGCAAGGTTAGAGAAAAATATTGGCTGGCAGGTGGATATATCTTCTTTTAAGATAACTCCTTTCTCATGGCAGTGGGAAATTAAGGGACTTTCCGGGTTTCTGCCGGATTGCGAAGAAGGAGAATCATTTTTTAAGGTAAGCTCCGTAAGCGGTAGCCTTGATCTTCCTGCTTTATCTAAGGGGCAGGTCAAGGCGTTGGGGGTTTTTATTGACAGCCCGGAGATATTGCTGAGGAGAAATGAACAAGGTGAGTTGCGATTGCCGCCTGGACTGGCCGGTTATCTGGTGTCTCTTGTTGGTTTTGGAGAGCATGGATATAGCCCTGGCCTCTTTTCCTTGCGGGTCGAAAACGGGTCATTTGTTGTTGATGATCGACTAACCGGAACTCTCAGTAAAATAGAAAACATTTCTTTTCGTCCCCAGAGGGAAACAAAAACCATTTCCGTGCAGATGCTGGTAAATGGAGAACCACTGGCAATCAGTTTTGGCAGTGGTTCTCTTGAAGATAGTTTTCGCTTTGATTTTGATGATTTTGAACCCGGCTCTGCGTTGGCTTTTTTGTTGCCTGAGTTGTCTGCGGTTGTTTCTGGCCGTGTTGGTGGAAACATAGAGCTTGATCTTGCCGGAATTGATGACGGGCAGGTGGTTATGTCCGGTGATCTTCAACTTGACGACATAAAATTCGCTCGCTTGAGCGATGAAGTGGAACGGCTTGTCATACCAGCCGGCAATATTTCTTTTACTGTTGAACCGTCCAAAGAGCGATTGATCATAAAACGGGGTGTTATTGAGCAGCCTGTTGTCAGGCTAAAAGAGGAATCATTATCGGATTGGTTGCCTGGGTTAAAGCAAGTAGTGGCAGGGGTAACCATCAAAAAGCTGCTTGTTGAGCAGGGGAAACTTGAGCTGATGATGAACACTGGTCAGCCCTTTGCACTGGATGGGCTTGATGTTGTAATCTGGCAGGACAGAGACTCCCTGCCGGTAAAAATGAAAATATCTGCCAGCGGGTTTGAACCATTTAAGGGCAGCCTGAAAATGGACACCATTATTTCAGCAAAAGATATTGCTGGTCGTATCCAGCTGAGTGATCTGGATACGGCTCTGCTACCCGCCTCTTTTAAGAAAAAAAATGGTATTACAAAACTTAAAGGGATAGCTGATTTGGACGGAGAGATTGCTATTCCTCTGTCCGGTGCTGTTTTTAAGCCGGTTTTTAGTAACTTGAAAATCAGCTTGAAAGATATGAAGATAAGCACTGATGCAAATTTTCTTCTTGATGGTGGTAAACTCTCATGCCTGAGCGAAAGATTTATTGTCGGTGCGGAAAGGGGCGGCTTGTTTTGCGAGCGGCTTGATATTATAGGAACTGAGCTTACCATGCCGGTTCCCTTTACGGGCGGGGATGGTGATGGTGGCAAAAGCCCCGCTCTGTTTCGTGATCTGGGGATAAAAGAGTCGACTCTTAATCTTGTCTTGCCGGGCAATGGAGAGCTGCTTACCCTTGACAAGGTTGCCCTTTCCAGCCGGGATGTGGGGAAGCGGCAGCGGCAGGTCAAGGTTGAGGCAAAAGTCGGTAAATACGGTAAACTGGCACTTTCCGGCACTCTTATCGGGGGTAGGGGGCAGCTGGAATATGAAGTGAATGGGGTTGCCCTTGCTGATATTGCGGTTGTTCGCCATTTGTTTGCTGATTCGCTGTATGGTGGTGTTGTTAAAGGATACGGGCAACTGTCTGTTCCTGAATTTAAAGCTGTTGGTGAGCTGGTTTTGGGAGATTTTGCTGTTGAACATGAAAAGCTTAAGTTAAACTTTTCCAGACTTATTTTCCCCCGCTTGATTATGCAGCTTGAGCCCCCGTATCTTGGCGGAAAAGATATGTCACTGTCCGGGTTTGTTCTTAACTTGCGGGATAGGGGGATTACCTTGGCAAATATTGCTGCTGTTCAGCAGGAATGGGCAGGCTATTTGGCGGGTTTTGATCTGGGAAAAATATATTTTCAGGACGGAGAAATGGTGGGGGCAGGCTCGTTTTTTGTACCCGGTTACCAGCCGGATTTATCAGCTCTCCATGGATTTGTTGATGGGCTTTCCGGCAATTCCTGGCAGGCAGAGGTTGGCGGGGCGATAGGTTCCGGTCAGTTTCAGGTCGCGGGGCTGCTAAGTGAAGGCAGGTTATTTGCAGAGATAGAGCTTGACAGGTCGGTACTGTCTGCTCCTGAGCTTGATTTTTTGGCAGAGTATGGTTTGGATGGGAGTCGGCTGTCTTTTCACTTGCACCAGTTAAGCAGAGAAAATGAAGAAGGCGGGGAAGGAGGGGAAGGCACGGGACATGCTGAAAAAGCGGAGGATTTGTCCTGGATTGTTTCCTGTCGATTGGATAAATTATTTCCCCTGCCGACCAGTGATTTTTCTTTTATGCTGGCCATGCTGACTGACCAAAGCGGCGCTCTGGATCTGCAGTTTATTGATAACTCTGCCAGTTTTCTTCTTGAATCTCTGCTTGCCGAGCTGCAAAGACTGCGGGATAAGGTCATGGTGGATACAGCTTTTGCGGTGGAGTTTCCTCTGTTGGGGTTGCCGCCGGCACACCTTTTTACCGCCGGACAGGCGGAAAAAGATAACTTGTTTCTGCTTGACGATTATGCTGAACTGCTTGCCATGCGTCCCCGGCTCACTCTGGTTTTGACCGGCGGCTTTGATTCTGAATCTGATCGGGATGCCTTGCAGGTTATTTTGCAGGAAGAGGTGGATGCCCGGCGGGAGGCAGAAAATCTTAAGCTGGAAATAGAAAATCTGAAGCGGGAAATTGGTGGCGGGGGATGGGCGGTTGATGAAGATGTGCAGACTGTTCCGGAAATTGTGGTTGAAGTACCCGCCGGTCTTCTCCATAACCTTGCCCTTAAACGACGGGATCTGGTCTGGGATTACCTTGTCAACGAGAGAGGTGTCGCACTTGAACAACTCATTCTCTCGGATAATATTCGCCGGGATATTGCCGGGGTGGCTTTTCAGGTGACAGGGGGCAGGTAACAGGTGTCAGGTAACAGTTTCCGTAGGTCGGGTTAGCAGATATATCCAAGAGAGATGAAAAAAACGCAAAGGAAAACAAATAAACGAAAAGGGTGGACAAGGCAAAGAAATAAGCGTAACCCGACGGCACCATGCCCGTCGGGTTACGCTTTCCCCCAGTTGTATTTTTTTGCCGAGATTATTTTAAGTTTATCATGTTTTCCCGCACCGATCGTTATATCCGCTAACCCGACCTACAGGTAGCTTATGTCGAATATCCAGTCTCTGTCTTCTGGCTTCTGTCCTCTGTCCTCTGGTACGGTTATCCTTCAGATTCTTGGTTTATTGTCGCTTTTGTCTTTTATTGTCAGTCTGGTATGTATCCCCTGGCTTATTAACCGGTTACCGGATGATTTTTTCACCCTAAAAAGCCACTGGCAACGCACCCGCAGGCGGCGGGAACGGCATCCACTGATAATGATAATGGTTGTAATTGTTCGTAATTGTATAGGTTTCGTTTTCATGGCTGCCGGTATGGTCATGATTTTTATACCCGGCCAAGGAATTTTAACGATTCTGCTTGGCCTTGTCCTGATGGATTTTCCCGGTAAACACAGATTGATTGTTTTGATTATTCAGCATAAACGGGTTTGGCGGGCCTTGAATTGGATAAGGGCAAAAGGTCGCAGGCAGCCGTTTATTTTTGATGACAAGAGTTGTGGTTAAGGTTTAAACGGCATATAGAGAGGGTCACCAATTAGAATAACCTGCCAGGAAAAATAAGGCATGCTGATCAGATAGGCTTCTCCCAAGGTAAGGTATCCTTCGCTTAAGCTTTTGAAAAAGATGTCCGGGAAGGGGAAACCCTGGACAAACGGTTCATAGACCGGGCCGATTACAGCGGCAACACCTTCCTCCAGCATCCGTCTCCCCCAGAGATTTCCTTCCCGTTTCAGACTGGCAAGCTCGCTGCTGGCAATATGGTATGCCACTGCTCCCCGCTGCCAGTCAAAGACATCCGTATAGTTTGCCAGGCTGTACCACCCGCAGTACAGAGCTGGCTTTTCACACTCTCCGGGGCCGAACAGCTCTTCCCTATCGTCTATGGTGACTTTAATTCGTCCGCCTTTTTTTAACAGGTATGCTGCGTGATGGATTGATGCATCATAGAGTTTGTAACCTTTCAGCCCTCCTTTCTCTTTGTTTTCGGGTCCGGGCCAGCGGGCATCGAAACAGGCTTGCCCTTTCAGGCCGGTTCTCTCGGTAATAATGGAGTCCTTGATTATTCCATACACCGTAGCAGGATCGGGGCCGTCCAAGCGGCTGACAATGAGGACTTTATCTTTATCAAGGAGATTTTCCCTGTTCCTGAACCCGATAAAATAGGGGTTGGGCTGCCACCATGACAGGGGGTATTCATCGTTTAATACCAGGGCAAGCTCGGAATCAACGGCAGCCCGGCTGGTCTCCAGGTTTTCTCCTGCTTCTCCCTTTTGCTGGCTTATTTTAAGAGGTACTCCGTAAACAGTAACCAGGCAGCGAATCCTTTTGGTTTTCATCTTTTTTTTAAGGAACTCGGCAACCGGCTTGCGGATTTCCCGGTCATACTGGAGGCGGGAGCATACCTCCTCGCTGTTCGTGTCAATCAATAGCAGGTTCTCCGCCGGGATGGAACGAACATTCATGTAGTGGGTTGCTATTTCGACCGATTCTGCAACTCTCTTGTTGGCAATCACTATAATTTCAGATGGGGCAAGGCAATACGCTGTTTTGGAAAAAAATAGTAATAATAAGAGAATCGAAGCGGTTTGTTTAATAATCATATTATGCCCCATGTTGAGTTGGTTAGAAAACACCTGT
>CAZEMY010000056.1:0-10599 GCA_964513405.1 uncultured Desulfobulbaceae bacterium | reverse complement strand
CAGCCATGATGCAGGAAATTGACCGTTGTCGCAAAGCCATTGAGCTTGCTGATTCCGGCAAAAAGGTTGCCTTGGTTTGCGGTGGTGATCCTGGTATTTATGCCATGGCGGGGCTGGTTTTTGAATTGATAAAAGAAACCGGCAGCCGGAGTAAAATTGAGATTATTCCCGGAATTGCCGCTCTTAACTCATGTGCGGCAATCCTTGGAGCCCCTCTCATGCACGATTTTGCCTCAATCAGTCTTTCCGATTTGCTTACCCCGTGGGAGGTTATCGAAAAACGGCTTGAGGCCGCTGCCATGGCAGATTTTGTGACGGTTATCTATAACCCTAAATCGAGAAAAAGAACCAGCCAGATTGTCCGGGCAAGAGAAATCATGCTTGAACACCGGCTTCCTGACACTCCCGTTGGTATTGTTACAGGTGCCACCCGTCCCCATGAAACCGTCTGCCTTACTTCTCTTGCCGATATGCTCAGCAAAGAGATAGCCATGCAGACCACGGTCATTATTGGTAACTCCGCTACCTTTGTCTTTGCCGGAAAAATGATTACTCCCCGGGGATATGCCGGTAAATATGGTTTGTAATGTCCCGTGCTAACTTTTCTCACAACCATCTATTTGGTGTTTGACATATTTTCTTATACTATATATGGTGGCTTTAGGGTGTTGGCTCGTCTCTGTTAAAGGCGATGTCATTTTTTTGTGCGACAAGGGAATCCGGTGTAAATCCGGAACTGTCCCGCAGCGGTAATTCCTGTAAACCTGTTCAACCTTGCATACCACTGTTTTTGGAAAAATAGAAATGGGAAGGTTGTTGAACCTGGGGAAGAGTCCGAAAACCTGCCTGCACCTATTAATATTTTCTTTTTTTTACTAAAAAAATCCTTCGCGGAAAGGAAAGGAGAAAGGTTATGTCAGGTCAGAGCCAGGCTGTGCTTGTTGCAGTAGCACCACAAGTATTTACAGAAATCAGGAAAAGGGACGGCAGGGTTGCACCTTTTAACGGAGAAAAAATAACCAGAGCTATTCTTAAAGCTGGCCGGGCAACCGATGAGTTTGCCGAGGCGGAAGCCAGACGGTTGACCATCAGGGTTCTGTCTCTTGCCCAGACGGTACTTGCTGATCCTATCCCCCTGATTGAGGATGTTCAGGATCTTGTTGAAGAGGTACTTCTCGCTTCTCCCTATAAAAAAACAGCCAAGGCCTATATTCTTTATCGGGATCAGCACTCCCGAATCAGGGAGATGGTCAAAAAAGCTGACCTTGATCTCATTGATTCATACCTTGAAAAACTGGACTGGCAGGTGGAGGAAAACTCCAACATGTCCTACTCCCTGCAGGGGTTGAATAACTATGTTGCCAGTGAGATCAGCAAGGTGTACTGGCTTAATAAAATTTATACCCAGGATATCCGCCGGGCCCATCAGGAGGGAGATATTCATATCCACGATTTGGGTCAGCTTTCTGTCTACTGTGTGGGGTGGGATCTCCAGGATCTTCTTCGCCAGGGGTTTAAGGGGGCAGCCGGTAAGGCTGAGTCCGCACCGGCAAAACATCTTCGCTCAGCCCTTGGTCAGGTCGTAAATTTTTTCTACACTCTTCAGGGGGAGGCTGCAGGAGCCCAGGCTTTTTCATCATTTGATACCCTGCTTGCCCCCTTTATCCGCCACGATAATCTTGATTACAAACAGGTAAAACAGGCGATTCAGGAATTTGTCTTCAATCTCAATGTTCCTACCCGGGTAGGTTTTCAGACCCCTTTCACCAATCTTACCTTTGATTTGCAACCACCCAAAAACATGGAAAATCTGCCGGTACTTATTGGTGGTAAGGATATGGGTACGGTTTATGGAGATTACCAGGAAGAGATGAATCTGTTTAATCAGGCATTTCTAAAGGTTATGTCTGAGGGGGATGCAAAGGGGAGAGTTTTTACCTTTCCCATTCCCACTTACAATATAACGAAGGATTTTAACTGGGATGATCCCGGTTTAACTCCGCTCTGGGAGGTAACTTCCCGTTATGGGATTGCCTATTTTTCCAATTTTGTCAATTCAGACCTTTCCCCGGATGATGCCCGCTCCATGTGTTGTCGGCTGCGGCTTGACACCAGACAGCTTGAAAAACGGGGCGGTGGTCTTTTTGGGGCAAATCCCCTCACCGGTTCCATTGGCGTGGTGACCATTAACATGGGGGCAATTGGTTATCAGGCAGGAGATGAGAAAGAATTTTTTCTGAATCTAAAGAATCTTATGGAGCTTGCCCGCACCAGTCTTGAAACCAAAAGGAAGGTGCTGGAGCAGTTCACAGCCAAGGGGTTATATCCATATACCAGCTATTATCTGCACCAGATAAGAGAAAGATATGATCGTTATTGGGAAAACCATTTTTCCACCATAGGTCTGATCGGGATGAATGAGGCCTGTCTGAATCTTCTCGGAGTTGGAATTGGTGAAGAGCCGGGCAAAGAGTTTGCCCTTAAGGTTCTTGATTACATGCGGGCGAGGCTGATTATTTTCCAGGAAGAAACCGGCAATAACTATAATCTTGAGGCAACCCCGGCAGAAGGTACCGGCTTTCGTCTTGCCCGCCTGGATGCAAAGAGATTTTCTGATCTTAAATATAGTTTACATACAACCGGGGATGGGGATAAAAAAATACCTGTTTATTCCAACTCGACCCAGTTGCCGGTTGATTTCAGTGATGATATTTTTGAGGTACTTGATCTTCAGGATGACTTGCAAAGTAAATATACCGGCGGTACTGTCCAGCATGTTTTCCTTGGCGAGTCCGCAGCCGACCCCATGGCAGTAAAGGCGTTTATTAAAAAGGTTTGCGATGATTACAGGCTGCCCTATTTCACCATAACCCCTTCTTTTTCCATTTGCCCGGATCATGGTTATATCCGGGGTGAGGAACCTGTATGTCCCGATTGTGGCAATCGTGCTGAAATGTATTCAAGGGTGGTTGGTTATTTAAGACCTGTGGATCAATGGAACAGTAGTAAGCGCGATGAGTTTGCTCACCGGGCGAGGTTTAAGGTTGTCAGATGACAGAAGCCAGAAGCCAGAAGACAGGAAATAGAAAAGTATGAAAATTGGCGGATTACAGAAGTTTACCCTCTCTGATTATCCGGGCAGGACGGCAGCGGTTATCTTTACCCAGGGCTGTAATTTTCGTTGTCCGTTTTGCCATAATGTTTCCTTGTTGGATAGGGAAAACGAGAAGGCTCTTATGGCTGAAAATGAGATTTTGTCTTTCCTCGGTGGTCGGGTCGGCAAATTGGACGGGGTTGTAATCAATGGCGGTGAACCGACTCTGCAAACTGATCTATCGGAGTTCTGCCGGGTTGTCAAGCAGATGGGTTTTGCTGTCAAGTTAGACAGTAACGGTTCCAGGCCACTGGTTTTGGAAAAATTATTGAGTGACAAGCTGGTTGACTTTATTGCCATGGATATCAAGGCGGGCTTTAACAATTACTCGTTACTCTCAGGTGTGGCCGTGGACGGGGAGAGTATCCGTAAGTCCATAGATATTCTCGGCCGGGCAGCTATCCCTGTTTTGTTTCGTACCACTTGGGTGGCAGGGTTGCATGGAGAGGAGGAAAGGAAATCCATTCCGGCCATGTTGCCGCCCCACCTTCCCCATATTTTTCAGGAATTTAAATCTGAGCACGCCCTGTCGCCTGATTTATGCGATGGGGCTGTGGTAACAGCATAGGAAGAGCATCATGGAAATAGATCTGAGCAAGCTCGATGGGGGTAAAGTTTTTTCATTGATATCCCAAAGTGTTATTCCCCGCCCCGTAGCCTGGGTTCTTTCCGAAAACTATAGCGGCAGCTATAATCTGGCTCCTTTTTCTTATTTTACTCCGGTTTGCAGTGATCCGCCTCTGCTGGTTTTTTCAGTTGGCAGGAAGCCTGACCGCAGTCCCAAGGATACCTGGTTAAATATCAGAGAGAGAAAAGAGTTTGTGGTTCATGTTCCCGGCAGGGAGATGTTGGCAGCGATGAATGATAGTTCTGCATCGCTGCCGGCTGGAATGTCTGAGGTGGAGGAGTTGGGACTTGAGCTTGAGAATTTTTCCGGTTTCAGGCTGCCGAGGCTGGCGGACTGTACCATCGCCATGGGTTGTGATCTTTATGAAATCAATGAGGTAGGCAATGGCAGAAACGCTTTGATAATGGGCTTGATCAGCCGGGTTTATCTGTCTGATAGGGTGGTAGATATCGGAGAAAACGGAAAAATCCGTATCGATCCTGAAAAGGTAAGACCGGTCGCCAGGCTGGGTGGCCCTAACTATGCGGAGCTAAGCACAATTATTTCCCTGCCAAGACCTGAGTAGTTTGGTGTTTTATTTTCGTCATGGTTTTTTCAAGGTCATCCATGGCAAATGGTTTGGCAAGTGCTCCTTTAAAGCCATATTCACTGTATGATGCCATGATCGGATCATTTGCATAACCGCTTACCACAATTGCCACGGCCTGCTGGTCAATGGCAAGCAGTTTGGTAACAGCCTCTGCCCCTCCCATTCCGCCCGGGATGGTCAAGTCCATCAAAACACACATAAACCTTTCTCCGCCGGCAAGGGCATCACTGTATTTGGCAATGGCTTCTTCTCCGTCTGCTGCGTATTGGGGTGAATATCCGAGAATTTTCAGCATTGAGCCAGCTACGGTGCGAATGGTTGGGTCATCATCCATTATCAGGACTCTGTTGTCGGCCTGTTCGTTCTTCTGTTGCTTTTTCTTTTTGTCAGTGTTCTGATTCTCCACAACTGGCATTTCATTGTAACCAGTGGCACACCGGCAAGGAACACCTGTGGAAGGTAGATAGATGGAAAAAATTGTCCCTTTGTCAACCTCAGATTTGACCTCTATATAGCCGTTGTGTCTTTTGATAATTGAAAAACAGATCGCAAGCCCCAGACCGTTCCCTGCTTCCCGCCCGGTGAAAAATGGGTCAAAAATTTTATCAACGAGTTCCGGTTCAATCCCTTTGCCGGTGTCTCTAACAGTTATAAACGCATATTTTCCGGGCGAAGCCGGGGAGATATCATTTTCTTTTATTTCGCAATTACCGGTAGATATTTCAATCTGCCCGCCATCTGTCATGGCCTGTTCAGCGTTGATGACAAGATTTTGAATCACCTGTCCCATCTGCCCTTCATCCACCTTGACAGCCCAGATATCATCGCTGAAAGAAAAACTTAAACCAGCTTTTGAGCCTCTTAGGGTAAAGAGACTGGTTTCCCGGATAAGTTCAGCAAGACAGATGGTGTTGGTAACAGGTGCTCCGCCTCTGGCAAAGGTCAGCAACTGTTTGGTTAAAGAGGTTGCCCGTTTGGTTGCGGTCTCCATATCGGTTATCCAAGGGGTAACTTTACTATCCTTAACGGTCATTTTCAGCAGGGATATATTGCCCATGATTGCCGTGAGAAAATTATTGAAATCATGAGCGATACCACCGGCAAGCACCCCAATGGATTCAAGTTTATCGTTTCTCCGGCTGTACTCCTCCATTGCTCTAACAGCGGTTTCATCCCGGAAAACAATCACCACTCCCTTGATTCTGTCATATTCATCGGTAATGGGGGCACCGCTGTCGGTAATGATTTTTTCTGTTCCATCTTTTGCTATAAGGACGGTATCATCGGGCAGAGTGGTTACCTTGTTGCCGGCAATTACTTTTTCCGCCAGATCAGGGTGTGCTTTTCTGTCTTTCTGGTTGATTATATTGAATATTTCCCCTAATTTCTGACCGGCAGCCTCCTCTTCCTTCCAGCCGGTAAGTTCTTCTGCGACACTGTTCATAAGGACAACCCTGCCCTTGTGGTCGGTACATATTACCCCGTCGCCAATGGCTTTGATTGTGGTAAGCAACCGTTGCTGTTCATCTCTGATTCTAACAGTCATAACGCTGGTGTGGAGCAGCCAGTGGATGGCAAGCAGGATGATGATTGATATTGGCAGGATTATTGCCAGTATGAGTAATTGGTACTGTAAGAGCTGGTCAAGTTTTTCCAGCTTGACGAGGTACCATTTATTGTCATGGATGGGGGTCTGGATCATCAGCCAGTTATCCTGGTTGTTGTCCTGGAGATTTTTTGAGTCTATTCTGGTAAAACCAGCTGTTTTTAAAGTCAGGTTGGAGTCAAATATTTTCGTTTCCCGAAGGTGCCTGAACTTTTCCTGGGTTATGGGAAAGAGGAAACTACCTGCAAACTGTTCCGGCCCCTCTAAAGCGTAACCGCTTTTATGCATGAGGATGAACTCGTTTTGGTGTATTCCCGTACCTATGAGTCCATCAAGATTGTTTTTTATGACCAACACACCAATGATTTTGTTATTGGCAAATATTGGACGGGCAGCATACAAGCCAACTTTGTTGGATATAATTCCCCTGGCAATATGTAAGTTAGCGATACCCTGGATGGCTTGTTGAAAGTATGGTCTGAATGAATAATTATTTCCGTTAATGGATGGCAGGGAAGAGGCGATAACCGTCCCCTCATTGTTCATGATATATACTGCTGAACAATGTGTTTTATGGCGAAACATCTTTAACTGTCGCTCTATGGATTTAGGGTTATCTTTTCCGGTAAGTGCGTTTCGGGCAATGGGAAGGCTGGTGGCGATCTTGGCAAAACTTGCCCACATCTGCTTTGAGAGGTCAAATTTCATTTGTACCTGAACAAGTGTCCTGCTGATTTCCTGTGTTTTGGAGGACAGGTACCGGTTTGTCAGGTTATGATGAACGAAATGATGCCAGGCGGCAGCAAGACATAAAAACAAAAAGGATGGTATAAGGAAAATAAGGACAATTTTTTTAAACGAATAATAAGATGCGAAGATGGTTATGAATAGTAAATTAAGCACTGTTAAGCTGATAACAGCCACGGCGGCTGGTTCTATCCATGCTCCAAGTCCGCTTGTGGCAAGGTAGAGACCAAAGAGAAATAATATTTTCCTACAGAGCGGGGATGATTTCCAGCCGCAGAGAGCTGAAATTATTCCAAGATATAAACCGGTACAGGCTATAAATAAGTGGTTAAATATGGGGTTGCCGTTAACAGATAAGAGAAAGTAAAGTATTCCAGCAAGAGCTGGAATAAGCAGTAAGCGGAGAGTGTTTTTTAATTTTCCCGGAAAAACGCAGAAGACGGCAGCGGATAAGACGGGGATCAGGATAGGGATAAATTTTATGCCGGATTCGGGGAGGACGGGTTCAGAAAATCTTAATATGTTGGCAATAAACAATAATCCGGCAAGCAGGGAAAACCTTTTTATTGCAGAGCTGCTTAGACCATCATTACCAGGTCGAAGGAAGACCGCTATTGTGCCGAGCAGGCCAACCAGATATATTGCCTCGATAAGAGCAAAATAGAGAGTGTAGCACATATGCATCAGTATACCTCGTCAAGCAGGGGCATAATATCGTTGTCCGGGACGAGTGAGAGCTGGTTCAGCCTGTTTCTGTTGATGGTTGTAATGTATCTTCCCGCATTTTCCACTTTTAACCTGCTTATATCATATCCCTGTAGCAGCTTGACGGCGAGTTTACCTGCCTGTTTCCCCATCTCGAAGGTATCAACCCCCGTGCCACCGAGGAAATCTGCCCGGGTAGCGGCCTTGTTGGGAACCATGTCCGGCTTTTGTACTTTTCTCAGTACCAGCGGTGCAAGCTCGGTAACGGTTTTTCTGCCCCCGACCGCCGGGTCATACAAGGACATGACGAGCGGCATGTAGGCGTTAATCTCTTCGGTTTGGTTTATAATGTCCATGGCAGCATTAAGCTCAGCCATATCCTTAACCGGAAAATAAATGAGTTTGTCTTCGTATTTGCTTGCTGCCAGCTCAATGGCAACTTGGTTTTTAACAATTTTCCCGATTGGGTCGGTGGAGTAGAGGACAGCAACTTTGTTAAGTTCACCGAGAAGCAATTCAAAAAAAGCCATCTGCTCAAGGAGGAACAGTTTTTCATATACCCCGGTAACATTTTTGATTGGGGTATTGTCCTGCCATAAATTATACTCTTCATTGTACTCGGCAAGCGGTTTGTTGACCCCTGTAAAGACAAGGTACAAGTCTGGCTGGTTAAGCACTATCGGCAGAACTTCCTGGAAGGCTCTGTCATCAACTGTGATCACAATTTCAGCTTTTTTTTCTTTTATCTGTCCGTGTATGTCGCTGACTCGTCTGCTTATTTCATCTGGAGCAGCTCTTCTTGAATCAATATAAAAGGTAGTGACATTTAAATTATCCAATAATATTTTTGTCGACAATACCTGGAGTATCCCCTGGTATTGCGGTTCACTGACTATGTCGTTTTTGTCGTAACTTGAAACAATAAATATCTGTCTTGGAGAGGCTTGGACATTACTGAGGAGAAAAAATAACAGACACGCGGGAATTATAATAAGCCCGGTTATTTTATGCATTGGAGACCTCTTTGCGGGTTGATTATGTTTTTTTTATAATCGTGTAAGGTTACCTTCTTATTATATTATTGAATGGGTGTTTAAAACAAGTAAAATTGTTTACCTTTCACAAGAGAATAGAGAATAAGCGTTCATCAGAGTTTAAAATTGCAAAATGACAGATATGAAATTATCCACGGTTGATTTGCTTACTCCTGTGCTGGTTGATAAGAACCTGGATGTTCTCGCTGGATTTAAAGAATGGGTTTTCCGGCTGGGGATGAACTTTGGAGACAACTGGTGCTGGTGGAAGAGCGGTAAAAAAAGGCGGACTGTTCATGAAGGCATTGATTTTTATCAGTACCTGACCAGAACCGGTGAGGTTTGCTCTTTACCATCGGGCTTGATTATTCCCGTATTTATTCCGGGACGGGTGGTGCGAATTTTCCCTGATTTCAGTGGATTTTCAGTGGTTATGGCCCATGAGCAGCAAAAAGACGGGGCGGTGCTCCACACGATTTTTGCCCATATTCAACCCTGTGAGTCTTTGCAACCTGGCAGGGACTACAGGCAGGGTTACCCTCTCGGAATTCTTACATCCGGCAATGGGGAAAACAGGGCAGTTCCCCTTCATTTTCACTTAAGCGTGGCCTGGGTTAAAGATGACCTGAATCCCGATGATTTTAACTGGCAGCTCTTCAACGATTCTGCATCTGTTACCCTAATTGATCCGCAAATCTGTCTGTTTTGATTCTGCCTGCTCTGCGGGCAATAAAAATAACAACCCCAATAATAATCATAACCGAACTTAAAACCTGACCGGTGGTCATAAAGAGAAAAACTGTACCGAGATGAGCATCCGGTTCTCTGACAAACTCAATCATAAAACGGAAGAAACCGTATAGAATAAGAAACAGGGTAAAAATAGAGCCATGGGGCCATGAACTTTGCAGGCTCCAAGGTTTTTTCTTCACTAACCAGAGAATGGCAAAGAGGACAAGCCCCTCAAAAAAAGCCTCATAAAGCTGGGATGGATGGCGGGGCAGGGGACCGGCAACCGGAAAAATCATACCCCAGGGGAGTTCCGTTACTCTCCCGTACAGTTCATGATTTATAAAGTTGCCTATTCTGCCAAGACCAAGACCAACGGGGACAGCGACCGCAAAGAGGTCAGCACCTTTCCAGTAATCAAGTTTGTAATGTCTGCAATAAAGCCATCCTGTCACCAGTACCCCGATACAACCGCCATGGAAAGACATCCCCCCCTGCCAGGTGGCAAAAACTTCCAGGGGGTGAGCGAGGAAATAGTCAAGGTTGTAGAAAAGTGCATAGCCGATTCTGGCCCCGACAATAACTCCGAGAATTAGAGTGAAAAGCAGGTTGTCAAGCTGTTTCTCCATTTCCGGCCAGGAAAATTTTCTTGCCTGATAGCGAACAAGAAAATAAGCAGCAGCAAAGGCGAGGATATACATCAGCCCGTACCAGCGAACATGGAGGGGGCCGAGACTGAAAATAACCGGATCTATTAATGGTGCATTGAGCATGTTTTTTGGTTTATTTTATGGTTTAATGTAGAATAAGGTTAACCTTGTTGGCACAGTAACACCTCTCTTCGTGCCTGGCAAGTTTCAGTTCAAGTCCTGTATATTCTACATAAGAGAGCAGGTTTATGCGTAGGTCGGGTTAGCGGATATAATGAGTGGTTTGAGCAAACACGATAAAGTTAGAATAAACCAAAACAGTCTATATAGCGAGGTGCAAGCGTAACCCGACTGGTAGTTGTAAATATCTCCATCGCTAACCCAGTATTTTAAAAAAAACGCAATTTGCGTGCAGGTTATCTCGGTCAGTGTTATTTTGTGAGAGAGTCAGGTTTTATAATTGTAGAAAGAAGGTTGGACTAAAAGGGTGTAAGAGTTCGGCAGAGATAAAAATATTAAGGAGGTATTTTGTGGAGCTGGTTAAAATTATTTGTGCCATTTTGCTGCCACCATTAGGGGTCTTTCTTCAGGTTGGCATTGGCAAACATTTTTGGATTAATATTCTGTTAACAATATTTGGTTATATTCCTGGCATTGTTCACGCCATATGGGTTGTTGCTAAAAACAAATAACTGCCATAAATTGTAAAAAATATTCACTTCACGATTTGCTGTTGCTATTTCCCCTATTTGACCTA
>CAZEMY010000055.1:0-10697 GCA_964513405.1 uncultured Desulfobulbaceae bacterium | reverse complement strand
GGCCTTGTATCGTACCAAAATGAGGAATATGATTACCGGTAATCAGTTCACCCAGACCTATCGCTCAAATGATAAATTTGAGAAACCTGACCTGGAGGAGCGAACCATGCAGTTTCTCTATTCCCAGGACGATGAATTCCATTTTATGGACACCACCTCATATGAGCAGATATTCATTCTTAAAGAACAGATAGGCGACAATATAAACTTTCTTGTTGATAACATGGAAGTACAGGTTCTTTTTTTTGGTGAAAAACCAATAGACATCAGTCTGCCTATTTTTGTAAATTTGAAAGTCACCCGAGCAGACCCCTGGGTAAAAGGTGATACCTCCGGTACGGATACCAAGCCGGTTACCGTGGAAACCGGTTTTCAGCTCCAGGTACCTCCTTTTGTCGAAGAAGGTGGCAAAATTCAGATTGATACCCGAACCGGCGAATATATGACCCGGGTAAAGGAATAAATTTTTCTGCCTGCAACCATGATCTCACCCTGCGATCTGCAATCCCGTGCTTATTTTTTAAATGTGGTTCGTTCTTTTTTCCAAAATTGCGATTACATAGAAGTAGACACACCCCTGCGATTACCGGTTCTTATCCCGGAGGCGGAGATAACTCCCTTTGCCAGCGAATCCTGGTGGTTGCAGACCTCACCTGAACAATGTATGAAACGGCTTCTAACCAGGGGCAGTGAACGGTTGTTTCAGATATGTCATTGTTTCAGGAAGGGGGAAATGGGCAGACTCCATGAGCCGGAGTTCACCATGCTGGAATGGTATCATCTCGGCTGGGATTACCATGCAATAATGGATGAGTGTGAGAGGTTTGTAAAGTATATTGCGTTTAAGTGCGGTAACTTTGATGGAGTTACAGCGGATAATAATCTCCAACGGGATGGCAGAAGTATTGCCCTCACCTCCCCTTGGCAGCGGTTGACGGTGGAGGAGGTATTTTTAAATTATGCGGGGGTGCTGCCCGTTGATGCTATAGATGACGACAGCTTTGATGAGTTGCTGGTGGAAAAGATTGAACCTAATCTTGGCTGGGATGGCCCGGTGTTTTTATACGATTACCCGGCGGAGCTTGGCTCACTGGCAAGAATAAAAAAAGAAGAACCGCATCTTGCCGAACGGTTTGAGCTATATATCTGTGGGATTGAGATTGCCAACGGCTTTTCCGAGCTGGTTGACCCTCAGGAGCAACGGCAACGCTTTAATAAAGAAATTGAAAAAAATAAAAATACCGACACTCTTCTTCCAGAAAGATTCCTTAATAATTTGAAAAAGTTGGGAGACACAGCGGGAATAGCCCTAGGGTTAGATAGATTATTGATGATTTTTATGGCCAAGTCAACCCTTGCCGATGTTTTGCCATTTTCTCAGGTTGATCTGTAGAATAGTTTGTTTTTACTTTTATAATCATATATTATATTCACAGGCACAGGTTATCTTAGAAAGGGGTGTTCCTTTTCTCCTTCAACCTGGATGAACTCCATGTCAGGAAGTATGAGTGCTGTTAGCGTACCTCCATAAACGGCTCCGGTATCAATACCTGTTTTATTGGCTTGAATCAGCGGTTCATCAAAGGGGGTATGGCCAAAGATAACCGGCTTGCCAAAATCCCAGGAAGAGTTGATAAATTCGTCCCTTGCCCATAAGCACCACTGGCTGGTCTGCTGGCTTAGGTGTCGACCTGGCTGGAGTCCTGCGTGTACATAAATGGCGTGCTGGTCTTCATAAAGCATGGGAAGGTTTTCTATAAATGAAGCGTGACCCGGTGGAAGTAAATCAGGAATGTTTTTTTTAATTTCAGTGGAGATATCATAACTGACCAGGGTTTGTCTGCCCCCAACCCTGAGGAAACTGGTCATGTCGGCTCCAATAAGGTAATTGTAAAACATCAGTTCGTGGTTACCTTTAAGAAAAATTGGCCGGGGATGTGTTTTTCTTAAGTGGAGAAGGGTGTCAATGACTTGCCTGGAATCAGGACCACGGTCAACATAGTCACCAAGAAAAACAATTGTCTCAGCCATATCCGTTACTTTGTTCAGTAACTTGATTAGCGAAGCGGCACAGCCGTGAATATCACCTATTACACATGTTTTCAATAATTTGTACCTGATAGCTAATTAAATAGTTATGCCCACTTTTTCAAATAAATGCTTATATAATTATGATTCCTGTCCTCATGGGAATATTATGAGCGAAGTGATTATGCTACATCATAAATATTTATCCTAAACAGAGTAGATCATGGAAAAACAACAGCGTCAACAGGTAAAGAAATATCTGGATCTTATTCTCCAGCGCTGGAAACTAATTACCGCCTGTCTGCTGGTGACCACAACCATAGGACTGGGATACTACCTTAGCCTTCCCAAAGTCTACCTGTGTACGGCTTTGCTCAGTTACGAGAGGCAGCAGATCAACCCCGGCCGTATGGACCCCGAACAGGGAGGCAGAAGATTGCACGATACGATTGCCACCCTCTAGGAGCTGGTGTTGAGCAGAAACAGCTTGGAAAAAATCATCATTAGATTTGACCTGTACCCTGAGGCGAGGCAGAATGTGCCCATAGAGGATGTGATTGAAATGATGAGAAAAAACATCACTATTGTGCCCACACGCCGTGGTGATACATTCTCCGTGACCTTCCAGGGAAAGCAGGACAAGGTTATGAAAGTGACCAACAGTTTGGCTGCCATGTTTATTGAAGAAAATTTGAAGTATCGTGAGGAGAGGGCTACTGAGGTTTCGAGGTATACACAGGATGAGTTAAACTTGGCTCAGGCTGTCCTTGACCGGAAAGAGCAGGCAATGCGTGATTACAAACTCAAACATTTTAATGAAATGCCTGAACAGCGGCAGGGCAACCTTGGCCGTCTCAATGCTCTCCATGCCCGTTATCAGGGACGCCAGGACTCCATACAGGATCTTGAGAGAACCAGAATCATGATCCATGAACAGATATCGTTGCTTAACAGAATCAATGATGCTCTCGTTTCAGATCGGGTAACGGTTACACCAAACAGGGCCATGGGTAAATATGAGCGGTTACAGAAGTTACGGCAGTATCTCGATGGGCTGTCGGCAAAATATACGGAAAAACACCCCGAGGTTCGGAGAACCAAACAATTAATTGCCAATCTTGAGAGTGACTTGGAGCAGACATCGCCTGCTACGGAAACCGGCTCTGTAAGAAGAGTACAGAATCCGGAAATACAGCGACTGCAATTGCAGATCAAGGAGATTGGTTTAAATATCAGGAAGCTTCGTCAGGATCAGGTAAATATAAAGGAAGAAATCAGCAGACATGAAAAATGGATTGAAGCCGTTCCTGTCAGAGAGGCAGCATGGAAGTCGTTAACCCGTGATTATGGCGAATTGCGTCGTCATTATGATTTCCTGGTATCTCAGAATCTCCAGGCATTGTCGGTGAAACATCTTGAGAGGAAGCAGAAGGGAAGCAAGTTTGAAATTGTTGATCCCGCCCGTTTTCCGGAGAAGCCATTTAAGCCTGATTTCAAGAAAATGCTTCTTCTTGCCCTTGGAATTGGCGGCGGTCTTGGGGTTGGCCTGACCCTGGTAATGGATTTCCTGAACACTTCCTTTAGAGATCCGGACAAACTGGAATCCGCACTTGGGGTGGGGGTTATCTGTTCTGTGCCCTATGTCAAAACAGCCAAAGAAAACTACAGGCAAAGAATAGCTACAGTTTTGTATGTCTGTTTGTTTGGCGGCTATACGCTTATACTTGTCGCTGCCCTGGTGTACCTTTACTGGCAGGGCAAGATAATCATATAAATAATTAGCTGCTACTTAGCCTTAATAACAAAGTGATTAAAGCCTGCGGTGTTTGTTATAAGTAAGACCTGTATTTTGTAATTCAGCCATTGTTTCCAAATAATAGATCAAGGTTAACCCTTTACTCCCATATACTCTTATGTATGAACAATTTGATGGTTTGACCAGCCCTCCCTTTTCTCTGAGTCCCAATCCAAAACGGGTTTTTATGAGTGAGACACACCAGGAAGGGCTGGCGATTCTGAAGTATGGGGTTGCCGCCAAAAAAGGTTTTCTGGTCCTGACCGGTTCGGTTGGCACTGGTAAAACAACCCTGCTGAGGACTCTGGTTAATTCACTCGAAGAAGATGTTGCTTGTTGCCTGTTGAACAATCCAACTCTTTCCAGAGATGAACTTTTTGCTTTTCTGGCTCATAGCTATGGCCTTCCCTGGAATGGAAGTAAAGCCTTATTTCTTGTCAGCTTTGCCGAATTTTTAGAGAAGATGGGGTCTGAGGATAAGCTGGTTCTGTTAATTGTCGATGAAGCCCATGTCCTGTCGATTGATCTTCTTGAAGAAATTCGCCTTCTTTCAAACCAGGACATAAGTAGTGGTGATGTTTTTTCAATTTTTCTGGTTGGCCAATCTGAACTTAACCAGACCTTAGCAAAGACCGCCTCCTTCCCCTGCGACAACGAATTGGCATCCGCTTCCACCTTCAGCCTTTTTCTCTGGAGAATACGGTTCAGTATATTATTTATCGCCTTCGGATGGCCGGGGCAAGACGCGTGGACATCTTTACAAAAGGGGCTTTGGACTTGATTGACCAGGCAAGTATGGGAACCCCAAGGGTTATAAATATTGTCTGTGATCATGCTCTCTTAAATGGATATGCTGAAAATAAGGCTGCTATTGATTCCAGTATAATAAGAGAATGCATTAATGAGCTTCATTTCCCCGGTGAAATAACAGAGTTACCCGTTGAACAAGGGGAAAAACGCAAGATATTCTTAAGAGTATTTTTTTCCTGATAATTGCCTGTATGGGCCTGTCGGTTCTGATGATGCTGGAAATGTTCCCGGTTGCTCGTGAATATTCGCCCCTGGGAAAAGTGTTACCGGAAAACTGGCTTGATTATCTGCATAATTTGTATGAAAAATATGGGGGTTAGAGATTGTGGGTAAGTTTGCAAAAGTAATTGAGAAGGCATCTCAAGATGATTCACCAGTTGGACTGGCAATCGACAGTGAAAGAGATTCCAAAGAACATACTGTGGCTTCAGACAGGGAAAAGGTAGTTGAATCTTCTGAAAAAAAGATGGCTAAGGCGGTGAAAACACCCTCACCTCAGCATGCCGCCCCCTGGGATGAAAGGCTGTCTATAAGTACAGCAGTAACCGGACCTGTGGCGGAAAGTTTTCGCACTCTGCGAGCTCGTATTCTTTATCCTCCTTCAGGGACACCTCCCAAAAGCATATTGGTAACAAGTGCAGTCCCCCAAGAGGGAAAAAGTTTTGTCTGTGCAAATCTTGGCATAATGCTTGCTCAGGGAATGGATAATTATAGTTTGATAGTGGATTGCGACCTGCGCAAGCCTTCAATTCATAAATATTTTGGCCTGTCTCAAGAAAATGGCATAGTCAATTATCTCCGTGATGGAAAAGATCTGGGCTCGCTGTTTGTTCCTTCCGGGGTGGAAACCCTGTCGGTTCTGCCCTCCGGCCCGCCTCCTGTAAACCCGACAGAACTTCTTGGTTCAGATAATATGGCCAACTTGTTGAGTGAGCTTAAAGACCGCTATGAAGATCGTGTAATCATCATAGACAGTCCCCCGTTTAAAGCCGCTTCAGAGACATCAATTCTTGCCAAACATGTTGATGGGGTTATCCTGGTGGTTCGCTGGGGGGGAAGCAGGCATGAGCATGTTGAAGAACTGGTCAATCAGATTGGTCGTGACAAGATTATTGGTGTAGTTTTCAATGCCTACCGTGCGACAGTGTTAGATACTAGGGTCTTGGGATACTATGAGTACCAACATGAGTATAATTATGGTGAAAATGATAAAAAAGTAGATAAATGAGCCTGTTGATTAAGTCCATTTTTGAAGAAAATCAGAAAATAAGTAGCTGTATTTGTGTCGTTTAATTTTCCAAAAATACGAAAAATCGACTAAATCAACAGACTCATAAATGAGATACCAATAAAAAACAGCAAGCTATTTTTGCCGGGTTTTCTGTGTATTTTTAGTCTGCTACTTCAAGCTTTGCTTCTGGACATCTAACAATCAGAGGCTTTTTCCATTTTATATAATTACCCTCCTGATGAAATTCCCCATAGAACAGATTGTTGCCCGGCTTGAAAAGGAAGTTATTGACTATGATGTGCCGGTGGTTGACCTTATTGCCACCCAGACTGAAGATCCTTTCAAAGTTCTGGTGGCAACTATCCTTTCAGCCAGAACCAAAGATGAGGTTACTGCGGCGGCTTCCCGCAGGTTGTTTGCCAGAGCAGACAGTCTGGATGAACTCTCAGAGTTGTCAGTGGATGAGCTGGAAAAAATAATTCATCCGGTTGGTTTTTTCCGTAACAAAGCCAAATATCTTGCCCTACTTCCCGAAGTGATAGAAGAAAAATTTTCCGGGCGGATACCGGAGACCATTGACGAACTTGTCAAGCTGCCCGGTGTGGGACGCAAGACCGCTAATCTTGTGGTGGCTATGGCTTTTGGCAGACCGGCAATCTGCGTAGACACCCATGTACACCGGATTATGAATATCTGGGGAATGGTGAAGACTTCAACTCCTCTGCAGACAGAGATGGAACTGCGACGAATTCTTCCAGAGAAATACTGGATAAGGATAAATTCACTGTTAGTTGCCTTTGGTCAGGGTATGTGCAAGCCACGCTCCCCCCATTGTGATCGCTGCGTATTGGCTGATCTCTGTCCTCAAATCGGGGTAACGCCGAGGCGGCTTCCTGAAAACAAAGCAACCGGTAAGCCCGATAAACGGGATATTGTTATGGTTTCCTGGAATGTTAACGGATTAAGGGCAGCCTTGAAAAAAGGATTCCTCGATGTTTTTCATGAGCTTGATGCAGATATTTTTTCCATTCAGGAAATTAAGGCCTTGCCGGATCAGTTACCTGAAGAAGTAAAAAAAATCCCCGATTACCATGCCTATTGGTATCCAGCCGTTAAAAAAGGATATTCAGGAACAGCGGTGTTCAGCCGGATAAAACCAAAAACCGTGCTATACGGTCTTGGCGTAAATGAGTTTGATGAAGAAGGACGGGTTATCACCCTTGAATTTGATGATTTTTTCCTGATAAACTGTTATTTTCCAAACTCACAGCATGGCTTAAAACGGCTTGATTTTAAACAACGATTCAATGGTTGTCTGCTTAGCCTTATGGAAAAGTTAAGCGAAAAAAAATCGGTTATACTCTGCGGTGATCTGAATGTGGCTCACCGGGAAATTGATTTGGTTAACCCAAAGGCAAATCAAAAAAATCCCGGCTTTTCCCCGCTGGAGAGGGCCTGGATGGATGAAGTTGTGAGAGCAGGGTTTGAAGACTCTTTCCGTATGTTTAACAAAGAAGGAGATAATTATACCTGGTGGAGTTATCGTTCGGGAGCCAGAGCAAGGAATATAGGCTGGCGGATTGATTATTTTCTGGTGGATCCCGGCAGCAGAGACCGGGTAAAGGGGGCCGACATCCATGATGATATAACCGGTTCGGATCATTGCCCGGTCAGCCTTGTTTTTAGATAACAGCTAACCCCAACCATATATTAAGGTGTTAAATGACGCCAAAATGGCAGCTGCCTGACCTCCTTGACCTGGAATTTTTTTTCCATCAGGATCAAACAGGAGATAATGATGAAAAGGCGTTGCAGGAACGCGATCGGGACATCGGCTTACGGGCATCTGAATCATCGGACTGTAGTGTTAACGACGATGGGTATTTATTGCACACCTGGCTGAAGGCCCGTCGCTGCCAACACGGTGATGAAATACGACTGCCCGGGCAACTGTTTAAAGAGCTGCTTGGGATATGCAGTTTTCTTTTTATCATGGCTGGATTCCTTATTGGTTCCGGCATGGCCTGGTCTTTTCTTACCTATTCCGGGGTTGTTCCGGTCAATGCCACCATGTACACGGTTCTGTTTGTGGTCAGCCAGATAATTCTGCTTGCTCTGATACCGTTTTCTTTTCTTGTTTCCAGGTTGAGAGGGCGTGGGTGGCTGCCGCTCACCTGCGATCTGCTTCGCGGCGGAGTTATCTGGTTGTCCGGCAAGATTGGCAGGATTTCATCAACCGGGGAATCAAGGCAATGGTTTGCAGCTCTTGGCGGTCATCTCCGTCGGCAAAAAAAAGTATACGGTTCTCTTTTTACTCTCCCTTTTTTTCGGATTATCCAGCTTCTGGGGATTGGTTTTAACCTTGGAGTGCTTTCTGCGACTCTCCTCAAGGTGACAACCACCGATATTGCCTTTGGCTGGCAGTCAACCCTGGCCCAGTCAGCGGAAACAGTATATCGGTTAGTTCAGGCAACCGCCCTGCCCTGGTCATGGTTTCTGCCCGCCGGAACCGGTTATCCTGATCTTACCCAGATCGAAGGCAGTCACCTTATTCTCAAAGAAGGAATATATTATCTCACTAATGACGCTCTTGTTTCCTGGTGGCCTTTTCTCTGTATGGCTGTTCTAATCTATGGGCTGCTGCCGAGAATTTTTCTTTTCTTTTTCGCTTTGCTGGCTGAAAAAACTTTGTTGGCTTATCTCCGTTTGGACAGTGCTCTTCATCAACGGGTGATCAGGCGGATGCGTACCCCTCTGATTGCCATTAGAGCTGAGGCTGCTCATGATGCAAAACGGCCGCCTCCTTCATCATCACCGGAACATGCAACCAACCGGCAGGAACCGGGAGAAGTACAAGAGGCAATAATCAGGGAGGCAGAGAGCTTGGCTTTGATCCCGGAAGAGTTGTATGATGACTGCGAGGCGGAGATATTTACAGATCTGGTCGCCGGCTGCTTAAACAGAAAAGTAAATCGTTATTTGATGTTTGACGATGAATCAGGCCATAATGTTCTTGTTAAAAATATCAAAAATGAACTCAATAATAACAATACAATTATTTTTCTCCAGGAAGCCTGGCAGCCCCCCATAGAAGAATTTTTCGCTCTTTTGCGGGAACTACGCACTCAAATAGGGGAAAAGGTCTTGATCACTATATGTTTGATTGGCAGACCGACCAGGGAAACCATCTTTACACCTGTCCGAGAACATGAATATAAAGTATGGGATCAGAAACTAACCGGCATGGGTGATCCATGGCTACAATGTGCTTGTTTGCTGGAGTGTGAACAGTGAACGGGGGGACTAAACTGGAAGCAGAAAAAAAACAAAAAAAACCTGAATTTGCAGTGGTTGGTCATCCCAATGAGGGGAAGTCTTCGGTATTGTCAACCCTTGCTGAGGATGACTCTGTCCGGGTAAGCCCTGTGCCAGGCGAAACAAAAGAGTGGTGCCGATTTCCGGTTATTATTGATAACCGGGAAATAATAACCTTTGTCGACACCCCCGGTTTTCAGAATCCCCGCCGAACTCTCAGGTGGATGCAGGCTTACCAGGGAGCAGATGAGAGGATGCTCCCTGATTTTATCCGTGAACATCAAAAAGACCCGGCCTATCATGATGACTGTCAGTTATTTCATCCCTTGGCTGATGGGGCTGGAGTTATCTTTGTGGTGGATGGTTCCCGACCGCTGCGAAATATTGATCGGGCCGAGATGGAAATTCTTCGCCTTACCGGTCGCCCCAGAATGGCAATTCTTAACTTCAAGGAAGGGACAAGTGATTTTCTTGATGACTGGACACGGGAGCTTCGTAAGCATTTTAATTCAACCAGAATTTTTAACTCGATGCAGGCTACCTATGGACAGAGGATAAGCCTGCTTGAGAGTCTTAAAGTTATTGACCAGGAGTTGGAGCCGACTCTTAAACTGGTGATAAGTGCTTTTGAACAGGACTGGAACAGCCGGATAGAGAAAACAACAGAGCTGTTGATTGATATGCTTGCAGAAGCGATGAGCTGGACAGGGGCTACTCCTGTTTCGGGCGGCAGTGATGAAGAAACGATCCACCGGAAAATGACAGACAAGTTCAATCGCTTTCTCAGCCATCGGGAACGGGAGGTTCATCAACAGATCCGCTTGTTGTTTAAGCATAATATTTTTAACCTTGAACTCCCCGCCCACTCAATTCTACGGGAGAACCTGTTTAGTGAAAAGACCTGGCAGTTTCTGGGATTAAGCAGAAAACAGCTGATCATGACCGGTGCCTTGGGCGGTGCAGCAATGGGGGCAGGTCTTGATCTGGCAGCGGCTGGAATTTCATTTGGGGTATTTTCAGCCATTGGCGGCATGGTGGGGGCTGCTGGTACTGCCATCAAGGGCAAGGAGATGTTATCTGGAAGAAGGATATTGGGAACCAGGTTGGACAATATGGAATTAAAGCTGGGCCCGGTTGATAATATCCAGCTTTTTTATATTCTCCTGGACCGCTCTATCCTCTATTTTCATTCTGTGATTAACTGGGCCCATGCCAGACGGGAAGATCCGGAAATTCTCCACAAACATGATAAAACAAAAAGGCTGGGGTACACCTCTTCATGGTCCCGCCCCGATCACAAGATATGTGAAAAGTTTTTTAGAGCGGTAACAAAAAATGGCAGTGAGGAGGATGTGGACAAGCTCAGACCTGAGATGGACAACCTTATTGTTCGTCACCTGCACAGTTTGTCAGAGTGAGTGCAACACAAAAAAGTGATAAAGAAGCATGTATGTCTCGCAATTATTTCGCGATTGAAATTGAATGTCGAATGTCGAACAGGTAAGCGTAGACTCCGAG
>CAZEMY010000054.1:0-10724 GCA_964513405.1 uncultured Desulfobulbaceae bacterium | reverse complement strand
TAAAAAATTAATAAGTTACGCTGTCTTCTGCGAAGAACGTTGGGACAGCAGTGATAAGGAATGTAAATTAAATAACTTGCTTCTAAAAGAACATAATGGCCTGCGGGCAAAAAAGCAATACCATCTCAGTTTTTATTTAGAGAGGATAGCCTTTACTTAATGCTGTGTTTTTATTATCAATCACCTAAAAAATAATTTACTTTTGTAAAGAGCATGGATTACGTCCTGTAGTAACTGCTGCTGTTTGAAAGCATCGAGAATAAATTTAGTGTGGGCTCGGAGGGCAAAGAGGGGACTCCTCAGGCACAGATTCTTTGTTCAAAAGGGGTTTACAGGAACTTTTTGGAAATTAACGGGTAGCTGCCTTAGTGGTACCTCATATGATGTTTCGTGTTATCTATTGTCAGGTAATGAAAAATTTATCGTGGTGTCGTGTACGATGCAGGTACTCAGATGACGAGAATATATACCTGTTGATTTGATTTCCAAAGTGTCACCTGATGGTTTTCAAAGTCCACGGTATAGTTTTTGTCCTTGTTCATGGCAAAATCAATTTCTTCTTCCGGGATAACAAACACCGAGAAATGCTTGCCGTTATGTTCGTATGACAGATGAGCTGCTTTACAGTCTCCCAGGATGCACTTGGTAACTCCCACAAGGATACTGCCGGCAAATGGTAATACCGGGGCAGTAATTGCCCGCCCGATTTTTTCTTTGCCCCAGGCGGCAAGGTTAGGCGGTATTCCTTTGGCAAAGGAACTGCCAGGGTGATTTATGTGGTCAGTAATGGCAAACTGGCTCATTTGATTCATGCTTGTAAGGCTGCCATTGTCGGGAAGGAAAAAAATAACCAGCAGGGCGGTTATTGCAACGGCAGGTAATAGTGTTAACTTAAGGATTGTTTTTTGGAAATAGTTATTTTCCGGTTCCTGGTTTTGCCGCAACCTCTCTTTTACCCGTGCCGGGACAGCCACCTGCTGTAACTCTTTACGAATAATATTATCAAGTTTTTGGTTAAACCCTGCAAATGCACGACAGCCATCACATTTTTCTATATGCTCCTGTTCCGTTGCGGAAAATTTACGGACACTATGTAAGGTATCATTGTCGATAAGATTTGTTTTAAATTCGTCACATTTCATGACAGCCCTCCCTTAGCTTTCATAGAGCTGGATTTTGGACAAAAGGGTACTATTTTTCCTGACCCCTTATGTGAAACCTGTTGCAGCAGCTTCTTTTTGAGGAGATTTTTCGCCCTTGCCAAGCGGGACATTACTGTTCCCTGAGGAATGTCCATGGTTTCTGCTATCTCTTTGTAACTCATGTCATCCATGTAATAGAGCAGGGTCGGAGTCTGGTATTTTTCAGGTAATTCTGACAGGCAACGGCGTATGGTTGCGGCCGTTTCTTTTTTCTCGAAGTTGATACCTTGCTCATCACCTGCATGCCTCTCCATAAGCTCCATGCAGGAAAACTCTTCCATTGCCACGGAGGTGTTACTGTTTTGTCGTATTTCCTTTAAGTAAAGCCTCCTTAAAATCATGAGCAACCAGGCTTTGCACTTTGTCTCATCTTTTAGCTGGCGGCGTTTTTTAAAGGCTATATACATGGCCTCCTGGACTATGTCTTCGGCATCAAATCTGTTGCCGCAATATCGTAGAGCCATGTTGTACATCAGCTGTATGTGCGGGTCAGTTATTCTCTGGAAATATTTTTTGCTGTACCTGTTAAATGAAAACATTATTTTCCGCTTTGATATGGGTACCCTTTCCGTGCCCAGTCATAAATGCCGTAACGCAAATTGTAAATTCGTTTAAACCCGCGATCAGCCAGGATGCGGGAGGCAACTGTAGATCTGTTTCCTGTGGCACAGTAGATGAAAATATCCTCATGCCTGTGTGATTCAAGCTCTGCGATTCTTGCTTGTAAAT
The DNA here is from genome assembly GCA_964513405.1 of uncultured Desulfobulbaceae bacterium. GTDB lineage: Bacteria > Desulfobacterota > Desulfobulbia > Desulfobulbales > Desulfobulbaceae > DRLX01. The sequence goes on along the minus strand of CAZEMY010000054.1, from coordinate 8,793 downwards.
GCTGGATTGGAATGAGGTGCGTACCTGCAATATGGGCTTGCCGATATTCTCCATGGGTACGGACATCGAGAATAAATGGCTGTAAATTTTCTATCAGTTCCGCCGCTTCATCAGCTGTCACTTCCGTGTAATTTGGGCGGATCAGGTCAATAACCGTGATGCTGCCAGCTCCATCACCAATGGTAAATGAGTAGTACCCGGTTTCAGACATCCTGAAAAAAGGGGACTTCTTATGTTCTGGAAAGATATTACCCCTGTGGGATGGTATTGAAACCTCAAGTCCTGCTGAAGAGTGGTTACCTGCTAAATTGCTTACTCCATCTGGCGAAACGGCCTCTTCCGACTTTGTCATCATAAGGGCGAGGGGAGTGAATGTTTTCGGGTAACTGAACTTTATATAGTCCCCCCTGTATACGGTGAGCTGGTTATCAGCTCTGTCCGGGTTAATGGTAAGTCCTCTGTATCCGGTTATTATTTCACCGGATACAGAGGAGTCAACCTTTTCAGCATGACAGGATGCCAGCGAAAGTGTCAATATAACTAATATAATAGGGATTATTGCCTAGCTGTGCATTTGTTTTTCTATAGATTAATTTAGGAACGGGTTCTATATTCTTGGAATGGTTCCTTGCAAAAGCGTCTTTTTGGGTCGCCTGTTAATTGCTATGTTCTGCTTATAAGAGGATGCTTGACCGCATTTTATTCCATTTTTTTGTTCGCCTACAACAGGCTCACGCAGTAACCAATGTGGGCACTGAGCAGGAGTACCCCCTGCCATCGTTTTGTACTGCCTTTGCCCATGAGTATTGGGATTAGGATCAGGGTAAAGGCCAGCATGATCGGCAGATCCCGATAAAGGAGAGTTGGTGAGAGAGTAAAGGGAGTGATAAGACCGGTCAATCCCAGCACCATAAACAGGTTAAACATATTCGAGCCGACCACATTGCCGATCAGCATTCCAGATTCTTTTTGCCGCAGGGCCGCTATGGAAGAAGCGAGTTCAGGCAGGGAAGTGCCGATTGCGGCAAGGGTAAGGCCAATTACCAGCTCGCTGATGCCAAAATAACGGGCAACATCAACTGCTCCCATGATGAAGATGTTGGAGCCGACACTGAGGAGGATAAGGCCGACAATTATGTAGATAATAATCCGGGAAGTTTTCATGCCGGCTGGAGCATTATCCGTTTTGGCAGCGGTGGGAGTGTTTTTTGAATTGTTCCAGCAGGCAAAGAAAGTGTAGATTATCAAGGTGATTATAAAGGTTAACCCGACGCTGCGGGGGAAGATGCCATAATAACTACAGATCATTAGAATAGCACTGCCGCAGACTACGATGAAAAGCTCTGTCCGTATCTCCCTTAGCTGTACTTGTAAGGGGACAAGTATGGCACAGAAACCGAGAATCAGGCCGATGTTGGCAATGTTTGAGCCGATAATATTGCCAATCATAATATCCGGAAATCCCTGCATGGCAGCGGTAAGGCTGACAAAGAGTTCCGGTACCGAGGTGCCGAAGGCAACTACGGTCAAGCCAATTAGAATAGGTTTCATGCCCAGGCTGCGGGCAAGAGCGACAGCCCCTTTTATCAGGGATTCCCCACCGCCAACAAGGAGGAGCAGGCCTCCTATAACTGAGATTGCGGCCATATACAGAGGCATCGATGCATGTTCTGTCATTTGTTGTCCTTTGTTTTTTTATGTTATTTAATGTATATTTCTTGATTCACGCCCACATCATATTTTTTTTCTATTATTGCTCTGATGCCCGGTTTACCCTGCCTGTTCCAGGCAGTGTCGGCAATTTGTTTGAGCTTTTTCCTGATTTTTTCTACAGAATGGGGGGCGGGAAGGATGGGTAGAGTATTGCCTACAGGAGGAGGCGGGGTAACCCGCATTTTTTTTTCTAATGTTTCTCCGGTTTTCGGAGTCAGGCCACCCTCCATGCTGCCGGTTTTGTATGAGCCAGGCCCGTCCAGGTGACGGAGAAAATCCATTATAATGCTTAAATCATTTTTTTGGTAGAAAAGTTTGATTTCTTCGCAGATGGTCTGTTGCTCTTCATCAATTTGTTTGTAAAGTTTTCCGTAACTGTTGATGCTGTTGCTCAGTTCATCATAAATTGAAAATAACATATTCCTGAACCTTCCCTTTCTGGTTATGCCGTGGGGTCGAATATGGGTGAAGTCAGCTTTTTTCATATCAACAGCAAATTCCGGGCGGGAGATAATCTTTTCTGTTTCCTCCAGTCCGCTTGTCTTGAGAAAAAGAAGGTTAATTTCAGGATACTTGAGTAGTGTCTTTAACCTTGTCAGGTCGTCCGCAACCTTTTTCTTTAACTGATTAAGTGCAGTTTCAACCATTTCCTCATGGCTGGTAATGTCTTCTTCAATCATTTTTCGGAATCCGAAGTAGCGATCGGCAATTTCTTTCTTTACTTCAAAGGAGAGCATTTTATCTATATCCTGCATATGATACTCCATGGTAAGGTTTGGGGGTAAGCGGAGACTCCGAGGAATTTCGAATGATGAAGTAAAAAACTTCTATATTCGAAATTCGACATTCGTTTATATTTTTTCTGCCCGCAGGGCATTATGTTCTGACAACTGTAATGAACCTTGTCCGGCTTGTCGATAATATTTACATGGTTTGCAAGTTATAGTCGCAAGTTATTTAATGTACATTTCTCAACAAATTACAACAAACAGAGGAGGTGGATGAATGTCCGGCTTTAATGGGCATGGTGCGATAAAAGAGCAGGTTCGAGATCAGTCTGATATCGTTAGGATTATCGGGGAGTCTGTAGAGTTGAGAAAGGCAGGGGCAAGTTATACCGGTCTCTGCCCCTTTCATGCTGAAAAAACACCATCTTTTTCAGTTAATCCGGCAAAGCAGTTTTTTCACTGTTTTGGTTGCGGGGAGTCGGGTGATGTCTTTTCTTTTATGACAAAATATCACCGTCTCAGCTTTCCCGAAGCTTTGAAGGAATTGGCAGGAAGAGCCGGTATAGATCTACCGGAGCGGGATTTAAGTCCTGCAGATCAGGATCGTATCCGACAGCGACAGCAACTATTTGCTGTAAATGAAGCCGCGGCAGTGGTTTACCATGATTTTCTCATGAACTCTCCAGTGGCTGTTTCAGCTCGTAACTACCTGCAGAAGCGGGGGATCCCTGAGGACTTCCGGGTAAAATATCGTCTTGGTTATTGTCCCCATCCCGATAATGGCGGCTGGAATTACCTGATTTCGCAGCTGGCAAAACAGGGTTTTTCCGGAGCAGATCTTACGGCAGCCGGTTTGGCAGCAGCAAACGATCGGGGTGGTTTGTATGACCGTTTCCGGGATCGGGTACTATTTCCCATTCTTGATATTAACTTAAGGGTCGTGGCGTTTGGCGGTCGTATTCTTGGTGAGGGAAAACCAAAATACATGAATTCTCCGGAAACACCAGTATTTGACAAGAGCCGGCTTCTATTTGGCATGGGGCAGCATAAGGAGATTCTGCGTAAAAAGAGGGTCGCTCTGGTTGTGGAAGGTAACTTTGACCTGCTTGCCCTTGCTGTCCATGGCATCGACAATGTGGTTGCTCCCCTTGGCACTGCCCTTACCAGGCAGCATGTCCGTTCTCTGCGTGGTTACTGTGACAGGGTTATTCTCCTCTTTGATGGTGACACCGCCGGCCTGAAGGCGGCAATGCGTTCGGTGCCTTTTTTCCTTAGCGAGCAGGTGGATGGGCTGGTGGCGGTTCTTCCAGATGGACATGATCCGGATTCTCTGGTCAGAGAGCAGGGAACTGAAGGAATAGAGTCATTGCTTGAAAAAGCAAGCGGCCTGGCTGAGTTTGTTTTTGATACACTTGCGAAACAGCATGGTTTGACCCTTGCCGGTAAAAATAAAATTATTGTAGAACTCCAGCCATTACTAAAGAGCGGTGATAGCCAGCAGAGGGCTTTAATGGCGGCTCATTTTAGCGAAAAACTTGGTATCTCTTCCACGCAACTGTTCCCCGGCGGAGGGGGTGAGGTGACTGCCCGTAAGCAGGTTAAGGGGGATTCTGATCTCTCCTCTGATTTTGCTTCTCTGTCAGTTCGCGGCAGGCAATTGATTGATTTTCTTATCCTTTATCCTCAGTTTACAGATGAGTTGCTTGCCGCCGGCTTAACGGTGGTTGTTGATGAACAGCCCATTGTTGACTTTGTTTCTTTTCTGGAAGAAATTTCTGCTAAGGAAAAGTGTACGCCAGAGAGTATTTATGCAGGTCTTACCAGTGATGGAAATCGCCAGTATGTTGCCAGACTGTTCACGCGTGCCGGCGGGGAAGGTGATGTTCTGGGTGGTATGGAGCCTCGCCGGAAATGCGATGGTTTTTTGTGCTGGCTGCGACAAAAGCGGTCTTTCGTTGAAGGGGTTATCTTGTCAGAACAGATTCGTGAGGTTGAACAGGCAGGGGAACAGAGAAAAAGAGATGAACTTATTGAGCAGAAAAATGAAAGGGGCAAAAAAAGAACGGATTTATCTGATAACTTGTTGAAAAAAGAATGAATAATGGTATTATTATTGGATGTGTTTTTGGGAAGCATGATTTTTTTTGCAACTGCTTGTTTCTTCTTGTTATATCAGTTCGTTATGCAGGTGGTTGGTCTTGGTGCTTTTTGGGTGTAGTTAGGGTATGTAAAGTTGGTTATGAAGGATTAACGGTGCATAATGGACAAGGATGTGAAAAAAAATATGTCGACAACGGATGCCACAGAAGAAAGGAGAGGTGATGAAGGGGTGGATGGAGAGCCAGATTTGAAAAATGGTGGTCGTCGTCTTGCCAGTGATCGTCGTGCTGGAAGTGATCGGAGGAAAAGTGGTGATCGGGTAGGTACCAGTATCGATCCTATGAACATCTATCTTCGTGAGATGGGGCAACAAACATTGCTCAGCCATGGCGAGGAGAAGGAGCTGGCCTGTCTTGTGGAAGAGGGTGAGATCAGGGTTCAGCGGGCAGTGTTACGGGTGGCACCAGGCATTACAGCTCTGATTGATATTTCCGATGCTCTTTTGTCGGATAAACTAAGTATTAAGTCTGTGTTACGCGGTGTCCCTGACGATGATAAAAAGTTATCCGAAATTAAAGACGGGTTTCTTGATCATGTTGAACAGGCCAGGCTCATGGATGAAAAACGCGGTGAGCTGTTTATTAGATTAAAAAAAGCTATCGGCCAGGAGGAGGAAGAAAAGAGAATTGCTGCCGTGATCGTCGCCGCGGGTATGGAAATATCTGAGCTGTTTAAAGAGTACCGGTTATGCTCCAAAGGTATTTTGTCGGTTGCCGATGCTGTCAAGGAACTCAGTCTTAAACTTAATAAAGTGCGGGTTGTTGCTCAGCAGCGGGAAATTCTTGCCCTGCGACGACAGGAAGGGAAGAAGGGAAATCTCCCCACGCCTGGTCAGGTTGAGCGCTACATTACCCTTGAACTTGATGAAACCATGGGTGTATGTTCCGAGACCTTTGAGGAGATTCTCCGGGAGATTGAAATTGGACGGGAGATGACCAAGCAGGCAAAAGAGTCTCTGGTTCGCTCAAATCTGCGGCTTGTTATTTCTGTTTCCAAGAAGTTCTTAAACAGGGGATTGCCGCTTCCTGATTTAATCCAGGAAGGCAACATTGGGCTATTAAGAGCTGTTGACAAGTATGACCATACCAGAGGTTACAAATTCTCCACATATGCCACCTGGTGGATTCGCCAGGCGGTTACGAGGGGAATTGCTGACCAGGGGAGAACCATTCGTTTGCCGGTACATATGATTGAGACCATTAACAGGCTGCTTCGTTATTCAAAGGAATTCCAACGGCATGAGAGGAGAGAGCCGACTCCAGAGGAACTGGCTGGACATCTTGATATGGATGTGAAAAAAGTCGGTGCTGTTTTAAAGGCTGCCCGGGATGCTGTTTCGCTTGATACTCCGGTGGGAGATGAAGAGGATTCAATGCTGGGCGACTTCATAGAAGACCTTGCCAACCCCGATCCCCAGGAGGCATCCATAAGCGAAAGTCTCAAGAGATGCCTATGCGAGGTTATGAACTCTCTTTCACCGCGGGAGGCCAAGGTGTTGCGAATGCGTTATGGGATTGAAGTTAGTTGCGACCATACCCTTGAGGAGGTCGGTCAGTGCTTTGCAGTGACCCGTGAGCGGATCAGGCAGATTGAGTCTGAGGCAATCAGGAAGCTGCGACATCCCGCCCGCAGTGGTGATCTTGCTGCATTCCTGACGAGTTGATTGGTAAATCTCGAACATTTAAAGACTCGTAGTTTATAACTGATTTCGCATCAACCCGAATGCTTATGTTGATTATTTAGATATTTTAATAACCTTAAACCCTAAACCAGAAACTCATTATGGCCGTCCATATTTCTGATGCGGCATTGGACTGGTTGACGATTTCTTTTCTTCCCGGTATTGGCAGTGCAACCATCTGCCGTCTTGCTGAGCGTTACCGGACTCCGGCAGCTATTATTGCTGCCCCCGATAATGACCCGGATATACACCCTCGCTTAATCCGGTTGTTGTCGGATAAAAAAGCATTTTCCCGCAGTCGGGATCAGGCAAATGAACAGCTTGAGACCCTTTATAGACACCGGATTTCTTTTACCTCCATTGATGACTGTATTTATCCGGATCAGCTTCGTGTTCTGGCCGACCATCCGCCTTTTTTGTTTTATCAGGGAGCGATAGCTTCTCTTGGTAAACCATCTGTTGCCCTTGTCGGTTCCCGATCTGTCTCGTCCTATGGTGCCATGGTCAGTGGTATGCTGGCCGGGGGGCTGGCATCTGAGTCGATTGTGGTGGTTTCCGGGCTTGCCCTTGGCGTTGATGGCTGTGCCCATCGTGGTGCCATTAAAACTGGCGGCTTGACGGTAGGGGTGCTTGGCTGCGGTCTTGATATATGTTACCCGAAGAGTCATGCAGGTTTATACCGGCAGATAATCGACAACGGGGTGCTGCTTAGTGAGTATCCATGCGGAACAAGACCGGATGGTTTCAGGTTCCCGGCCCGTAACCGGATCATAAGTGGTCTTTCCATGGGAGTTGTGGTGGTTGAGGCAGCATTGAAATCTGGTTCTCTTATAACTGCCAGGTTGGCTCTGGATCAGGGTAAAGAGGTCTTTGCCGTGCCGGGGCGGATTGATTCATTTCGCAGTGAGGGAACCCATCTGCTTATTCGCCAGGGTGCTCATCTTGTCCAATGTGTTGATGATATACTTCTTGAGCTTGACTTGCTGTGCAAGCCGGGAAAAAGACGGGAAAACAGGTGTAATGTTGCTGATGAAACTGAGCAGCGGGTTTTAGACTGTCTTGATGTGTATCCGGTTGATATCGATACGATCATGCGGGTTAGCGGGTTTGATGGCGGACGAATCCTTGATGTCCTCCTTCAGCTTGAGCTGCAGGGCCTAATCAGGCAGCTGCCGGGACAGATGTATGAAAAAATAATTATTGAGTAGTTTTCTCAGGTTCAAGTAACGAGGAACGAGGGAGCAAAGTTTGCCCTGGTACCACCGCTCTGCGGTGGTACCTTCTACTTTCCGCTCTGCGGATAGAGAGGCAGGATATGCAGCAGATAGCCGGTTTTGCCGGAGGACGCAGAGCGTCCGTCTGGGAGAGAACACGCCGCAGAGCGGTGTGGCGAGGGAAACCTCGCACCTCGATCCTTGAACCTCGAACCTTGCAAAGGAGACAGTATGGAATTTAAAGATTTTACCAGTCTTGCCGCTTTTAATCGTCTCAAGCAGTTATCTGATAACCCTTTTGACCTGACCGGCTCTGGTCATCTCTCTGGTCATCGTTTTCAAAACTACAAAATGTCTTCCTGTGGAATTGACCTGCTCTATGCGACCCAGCGGGTTGATGATGAAGTGCTTGATGGTTTGCAGGCACTCTCAGATGAGGCCGAGCTGGTTGATAAGTTCTATGCCATGAAGCAGGGGGCGGTTATTAACCGTATAGATGGTCTGGAGAGTGAAAACCGCCAGGTACTGCACACTGCCTGTCGGGACATCTTTCGTGGAGAGCCGGATCATCGCCAGTCTTCTGCCGAGGCAAAGGAACAGTTGTTGCGGTTGGAGAGTTTTCTCGAGAGTCTGGACAAAGGTCGGATTGCAGGTGGGGGCGGTGAACCGTTCACAACCATGGTTCAAGTTGGTATAGGTGGTTCTGATCTTGGCCCCAGGGCAATCTGTCAGGCCTTGTCGGCATATGCCCTTCCGGGGAGATCGGTTCGGTTTATTGCCAATGTAGACCCGGATGATGCGGCTGCTGTTCTTGCCGGACTTGATCTGCCGAGGACTCTTTTCAACATCGTTTCCAAGAGCGGTACGACTCTTGAGACCCTGACCAATGAGGAACTGGTCAGAACTGCTCTTGCAGAGGCAGGTCTTGATCCGGCCCTCCATATGGTGGCTGTTACCGGTAAAGGCGGCCCCATGGATGACCCGGCCCGCTATCTTAAATCTTTTTATATGTATGACTACATAGGCGGCCGCTATTCGACCACTTCCATGGTCGGGGCGGTGAGTATGGGTTTTTTGCTCGGTTACAGCGGGGTGATGGAGTTCCTTGCCGGTGCCAACGCCATGGATATTGCCGCCGGGGAGCGGGATATACGAAAAAATATGCCCCTTCTGCTTGCCATGCTTGGCATCTGGAACCATAATTTTCTGGGATGCTCAACCTTTGCTGTTCTTCCGTATTCACAAGCCCTGGCAAGGTTTCCTGCCCATCTTCAGCAATGTGATATGGAGAGTAACG
>CAZEMY010000053.1:0-11007 GCA_964513405.1 uncultured Desulfobulbaceae bacterium | reverse complement strand
ATAAATTTGCCCAGTCCGGCAGTGTCCGGCTTGGCGGTCTGATCTGCAACTCCCGCCAGGTGGATAATGAAAAGGAAATGATTGAAGAGTTGGCAAAGAAACTCGGTACCCAAATGTTATATTTTGTTCCCAGAGACAACGATGTTCAGCGGGCTGAAATAAACCGTAAAACTGTTTTGGAATGGGATACTGAAGTTCCCCAGGCCAGTGAATACCGCGGTTTGTCAAAAGCCATGGATGAAAACAAGATGTTTGTTATTCCCACTCCCCTTGAGATTGAAGATCTGGAACAGTTGCTCCTTGATTACGGATTAATGAATTAATCATAGCAAAAAATCTTCTGCCCATACAGAACCAAACAATAAAAAAACTGGAGAAATATATAATGCTGATGATCAGAGCAATTGTAAGACCGGAAAAAACCGATGGTATCCTCACCGCCCTCATGGATGCCGGTTTTCCGGCGGTAACAAAATTTAGAGTGGCGGGCAGGGGTAAACAGAGAGGGATTAAGATCGGGGATATCACCTACGATGAACTGCCAAAAACCATGTTAATGTCGGTTGTTAAGGATGAAGACAAGGATTTTGTGATTCAGACCATCATGGAAGCGGCAAGAACCGGAGGTAAAGGTGCCTTTGGTGACGGCAAGATATTTATCAGTGCAGTTGAAGAGTCCTATACGGTCAGTTCGGGAATAAAAGAAGCTGCTGCCGAGGAGGAAGTCTCATGAAAGAGCTCATGGCCGTAGTCCGCATCACCATGATGAATAAGACCAAAAAAGCCCTGCTTGAAGCTGGTATTGATGCCTATTTTGCCCGCGAAGCCCATGGCAGGGGAAAAGGATTTGTCAATCCCATGGTTCTTGCCGGTGCTGAAGAAGGTTACGAAGAGGCAGCCAGCGTCCTTGGCGAGAAGGGTAAACTATATCCCAAGCGAATGGTTACAGTGGTTGTTGAGGATGACGAGGTCGACAATGTGGTTCAGGCAATAATCAAAACCAACCAGACCGGCAAACCAGGTGACGGCAAGATATTTGTCATGCCTGTTGCCGATTCAGTCAGAATTCGTACTGGAGAGGTCGGGGTTGAGGCCATTGCATAACTAATAAACCAATGAAGAACCTGCCCGACACACACCATCCTCAACCTTAACTTATCATCACATATAACTGATTTTCCGGTATTTACAGGAACACACCGGCATAACACCTGCCCTATTGTCCAACTTATGGAGAGAAAATAATGGCAACCGCAATATCCACAGATATAAAAAAGAAAAAAGACAAAATGGTCAATTTTGATGCCACCGACATAAAGTTAGAACTGTTGAAAAAGTATCCGCCCAAGGTGGCAAGAAAACGGGCAAAACAAATAATGATTAACGAGGTTACCGGTCCAGATAGCAACGAAGTGCCGGAAATTGTAGCCAATGTCAGATCCATCCCGGGGGTTATAACCATGCGCGGCTGTACCTATGCCGGCTGCAAGGGAGTTCTGCTCGGCCCCACCCGTGATGTTATCAATCTGGTACATGGCCCCATCGGGTGTAGCTTTTATGCCTGGTTGACCCGTCGTAACCAGACCGGTCCGAAACCAGATGAAGCAAATTATATCCCCTACTGTTTTTCCACAGACATGCAGGATGCCGATATTATCTTTGGCGGGGAAAAGAAACTGGAACAGGCAATTCAGGAAGTTTATGACCTCTTTCATCCCAAGGCAATAGGGGTATTTTCCACCTGTCCGGTGGGGTTGATTGGTGATGATATTCATACAGTCTCCCGACTGATGAAGGAAAAATTTGGTGACTGTAATGTCTTTGCTTTTAGTTGTGAAGGATACAAGGGAGTATCCCAGTCTGCCGGTCATCATATCGCCAACAATCAGATTTTCACCCATGTTGTCGGCAAGGATGACACCCCACGAAAGGGCAAGTACAAAATCAATCTGCTGGGAGAGTACAATATCGGCGGGGACGGTTTTGAGATTGACAGGATTCTTGAGAAATGCGGGATAACCAATCTATTCACCTTCTCCGGCAACTCGACCTATGATGACTATACAACCTGCCATCAGGCCGATCTCAGCTTAGTCATGTGTCACCGCTCAGTCAACTATGTGGCAGACATGCTGGAGACAAAGTTTGGTATTCCCTGGATAAAAATAAACTTTATCGGGGCTGAAGCCGCAGCCAAGAGTTTGCGCAAAATTGGTGCTTACTTTGAAGACCAGGAGTTAATCGACAGGATAGAAGAGGTTATTGCTGAGGAAATGGTTGAAGTCAAGGCTGTTCTTGATGATGTGTTTCCCCGCACCAAAGGCAAAACCACTATGATATTTCTTGGCGGCTCAAGGTCACATCATTATCAGGAGCTGTTTAAAGAGCTTGGCATGGAAGTCCTCGCCGCCGGTTACGAGTTTGGTCATCGTGATGATTACGAGGGCAGGCGGGTTCTTGATACTATCAAAGTTGATGCGGACAGCCGTAATATTGAAGATATCCATGTTGACCCTGATGAGACCCGGTTTAATCCCCGCAAGAGCAAGGAGTTCTTAGAGACTCTGGAAAACAGTGGTGCGGTGAAATTCAAAGAGTATAACGGCATGATGCCGGACATGAAGGATGATGCCATCGTTATTGACGATCCCAGCCAGCATGAAACTGAAAAAATCATCGAGCTGATGAAACCTGATCTCGTCTGTGCCGGTATCAAGGAAAAATTCACCGTTCAGAAAACAGGTGTACCTTTGAAACAGCTTCACAGTTATGATTATGGCGGTCCTTATGCCGGATTCAAAGGGGCAGTTAATTTTTACAACGAGATAGACCGGCTGGTAAACAGCAGGGTCTGGGGCCTTATCAAAGCTCCATGGCAGGATACCCCGCAGCTTTCAGCAACATACGGATGGGAGTAATCCGGCATCCCTTTAGTCACTCACCATCTATCAAATAATCCGGCACTCACCAGCTACTAAAAAATAATGTTGTATAAGCGTTGAGTGCCGGAGAGGAGAAAACAGAACATGCTGTTAAGACATACACCAAAAGAAATCAACGAAAGAAAGGCTTTGACGATAAACCCCGCCAAAACCTGTCAGCCGGTCGGAGCCATGTACGCAGCCCTTGGCATTCATGGATGTCTGCCCCACAGCCACGGCTCTCAGGGCTGTTGCTCTTACCATCGTACAGTTCTGACCAGGCATTACAAGGAACCTGTTTCCGCCTCGACAAGTTCCTTTACGGAAGGTGCGTCCGTGTTCGGTGGTCAGGCTAACCTGCTCCAGGCGATAAATAATATTTTCACCGTCTACAACCCCACTGTCATTGCCGTTCATACCACCTGTTTATCAGAAACCATTGGTGACGATCTTCCTCAGATCATAAAAAAATCCCAGACTGAGGGGAAAACCCCGGAGGGTAAATATGTTATAGGAGCATCGACACCGAGTTATGTTGGTTCCCATGTGACCGGTTTTTCCAATATGGTCAAGGCAATGACCGAATTTGCCGAACCAGCCGGCAGAAAAAACGGCAAGGTGAACATTATTCCCGGCTGGGTGGAACCCTGCGATATGGAGGAGATCAAACGCTACTGCAAGATGCTCTCAGTAAAAACCATCCTCTTCCCCGATACCTCAGGGGTGTTAAACGCACCTTTAACCGGTGAATACAAGATGTATCCCGATGGCGGTACCACGGTTGAAGAGTTGAAGTCAACCGCTGACTCCATGGGAACGATTGCCCTTGGCGAATGGTGTTCGGCTGATGCGGCCCGGCAACTTGACAAAAAGCATAAAGTTCCCTGCAAGATTCTCGACATGCCCTTTGGTCTTGCCGCAACGGATCGTTTTGTTGACACCATCCACAACCTTGCCGGGGTTAATATTCCGGAAGAGCTTATTGCCGAACGGGGTCAGCTGGTGGATTTGATTGCCGATATGCACCAGTATTTCTACCACAAGAAAGTGGCCATTGCCGGCGACCCTGACCAGCTCATTGCCATGACCGAGTTTCTGGTCTCGGTAGATATGCTGCCGGTCCATATTATTACTGGTACGCCGGGCAAAAAGTTTGAGAAAAGAATCAGAGAGATTACCGCCGGCATGCCCTGTGAGGTAAATGTCAAGGCAAAGGGAGATCTTTTTCTTCTTCACCAGTGGATAAAAAATGAGCCTGTAGATCTGCTGATCTGCAATTCGTACGGGAAATACATTGCCAGAGACGAGGACATTCCCATGTTTCGCTGGGGTTTTCCCATCCTGGACAGGCAGGGACACCAGTATTTCCCGACCATGGGTTACAGGGGTGGGTTGAGGGTACTTGAGATAATTCTTAACCTGCTTCTTGATCGAAAAGACAGGGATTCGTCCGAAATTAAATTTGAGCTCACCCAATAAACTCAAGGTATGACGATGACGATTATTCCAGATGTATGTGTGTGTGGACAATCTTCCTGCTCCGTCCCTTTAAAAGAAAAACAAGAGGGCAATTGGATGCAATTGCCAATTGCTCCTCTTGCCAATCACAGGATTCTCTTTGATGGGGATTTCAAAAAATACAAAGCCCTTTATCCGCAGGGAGTAATTGGCTGGTTAGAGGAAGAGGATAAGAAAAGACAGATCAGGGGAATTCAGATAAGCGGCCCCGGAGATCCGATGGCAGAGCCACAGGTTCTTGTCAGTGCCCTTGACCTGTTGGGAAAAAGTAAATTATCCCTTAGAGTAGAAATCAAATGCCTTGGTCTTGGCACTGAAAAAATGGCCGACACTCTTGCCGGGAAAAATGTCAGCCAGGTCAATATGGAAGTGCTGGCAGTTGACCCGGACACTGTACTGAAACTCTATGCCTGGGTAAGGCCAGGCAAAAAAAATATTCCCCTGGCCTATGTTGCTGATGTTTTAATTGATGAACAGAAAAAGGGCGTGAGAGCTTTAAGTAAAGCCGGAGTTAAGGTCAATATTCTGACCACTGTATACCCCGGCATCAACGATAATGTTGTTGAAGATATATGCCGGGAGATGGCCATAGCCGGTGCACACTCAATAGCTCTTGTTCCGTTTTCAAGGCCGAAACAAAGCGAAGAGGAGATGGAAACAGAAACGGAAAAGAAAGTAACAGAAATAGAAAAAATTCCCTTCCCCCCGGACTGTGATAACGAGCTGATAGACAGATTACGGAAGATGGCCAAAAAGTATCTTGAGACTGGCGAACCGAGGGATAATACATTTTCTCCCTTGGACAATAACTCTGAAGACGATAATGCCGGCATCCTTGGTCATATCCGCCCAAGAGGAAAACGAACCAATGTTGCGGTGGCAAGCGGAAGCGGTCTGGATATTGATATTCATCTCGGTCAGGCTGAGCAGCTCCTTATTTACGGACCAAGGGCAGATGATACTCTACCCTGCCTGCTTGAGACAAGAGCTGTAAGCAAAGATGCTGACGGAAACAGTTCCCGCTGGGATCAGTTGTCAGACATCCTTGGAGACTGTTTTGCTCTGCTGGTTACTGCTGCCGGTGATAAACCAAAGACAGCCCTGGCAGAACACGGAATAAGTGTGTTGCAGGCCAAAGGCAAAATAAACGCAGCTGTTGACCGGCTCTATGGGGGCGGGAAGAAGAAAAAGAAGTGTTAAATAAAAAATAGTCTGAATTGATTACTTACATAATTATGTACATATAAAGGAAAAGGAGGGCATAAAATGGCAACCCCTGAAAAACAGATAATTGTCTGCCAGAGTTTCAGAGCATCGGGCGATAAGAAAGGTATCTGTCATAAGCAGACCGAAGGATTTTTGCAATACATCGAAGAGGAAATTATTGACCGTGGTCTGGACTGCATGGTCACAGCCACAACCTGCCTTAAATTTTGCGATAACGGCCCGATAATGGTGGTTCAACCGGAAAACTGGTGGTTTGGCAGGGTGGATTCAGAAGAAGCAATAGATACTATTATGGATGGTCTTGAAGATGGCGAAGCTGCGAGCGAATACCTGCTCCCATAAGGTCATTATCCGCAAAGGGAAACGGGCTGATATTGCGGAGCTGACCGGGTTACTTAGGCTTCTTTTTGCCATTGAGGAGGATTTCATCTTCAATGATGGGAGGCAGAAACAGGGGCTAAAAATGCTGATTAAAGATAAAAGATCAGCTGTTTTTCTGGCGGAACAGGATGTCATGGTCATCGGTATGGTAACCATCCAGAGGATTATATCCACTGCTGAAGGCGGCCCGGCAGCCGTGGTTGAAGATGTGATTGTTCACCCTGAGCATAGAAATAAAGGGGTGGGGAGGAGACTGTTGGACACCGCCATCGACTGGGCGGCGGAGAAAGGAGTTAATCGTCTGCAATTGCTTGCTGATAACGATAATATTTCGGCATTACAGTTTTATCTCCATACCGGCTGGCAAAAAACAAATCTGATTGGCTTTAAAAAAGGGGTGAAAAGGAAATGACTATCACAGCAGAAATAAAAAATTTCACTATCCCGGTTATGCCTGCCATTCAGGGCTGGGAAGAATTCCTGAGAGATGGAGAAGGTTTTCTAAAAACAGCAAAAGGCGGATACCAGCGGCGAAAAGATATATTCACCCCGGAAGTTATTTATAATCTGGTGGCAATGGCCATTGAAAAATTCGTCATGGCAGCCCTGATGCAGAAAGCGGCTCTACCCTTTAATCACACAATGATTGATCTGGTCCAGGCAATGGATACAACATTCCCGGGCAGAATTGATGATATCCGCGAAGAACTTCTTGCATTGGATAAGTATCAGCAGATTTGCGACCCATGGGATTTTACCATTATTACGCCTGCGAATCGGGAAATCCCGGCCATGCTTGACTTAGCGGATAAACTAAAAAAACTTACCGAAGTATAAAAACAAAAAAAACACAACAAAGGAGAATAAAATGGCAAAAAAAGACGCTGAAGGATTGTTAATAGCAGGCGGTGAAAACAAGGTAATCAGAGGGGAGTACGATGCCATGAGCAACATGGAAGAGTTCATTGCCCTCTCAGCCAAGAACGGTTACAACTTTAGCGAAGAAGAGTTAATGGCGGTACTAAATGAGGCCGGTGACAGTTTTGAGAGAAACGGCAACCCTCCCAAATATTCTTTCTGGTGGACCTGATATCCATCACCTAAATTGAGCGTTTCACCCCTCTGCAATAAAAGGAAAAGGAATGATTTAAGCCAGATTTTCTTTTATGCTGAGGAGTACACAGAGCATGACCCGTTAGTACCCACGATAGCCTCTTGTTTATGTTTTTGTGAATGTATTCGTCGTCCGCAACCCCCATGCAACCAGAATAAATTTCTGCGGGGGTATTGCCAACCGGGCTGGCGTGTGGGCGATAACCGTTGTAAAACTTTAAATAAACCCGTAATGATTGGGTTAGCTTACCTACCTAGTTTTATTCTTTAGGGCATCTTTCTTCACACTTGACGCTTCTTCTCCATAGACGCTCAATAAAAACATCTAATACACGCCCCTGCCATCCATACGAATATACACATTATCCTCTTTGAGTACATCTGTGAAGGCGATACTTGTAAATAATATCCTCATATTATCGTCAACAAAACTTCATATTCCGCATTACCATCACATTTTTCCAAAAAGAAATAAAAAAAATGGAATAAAACCTGCGCTTCACTCGTTGTTATAGGTAAAGGTCGTAATTGTTACGACAATACCTTAAAAAAACTCAAGGAGAGCAGGCAATGAAGATTAACAAAATAGGCAGAGATGCCGAAACAGAAAAAATTGAAAATCGTATTCGCAAGGCAAAAACTGCTTACTCAACCCGCCGGGTTAACTTATCTGCCTGCCGGTCTCTACAGGTAAAGGCAATCCCAAAATCAGGAGACCTCGTTCTGGCAAGGGTTATGGAAATAGGCCGACAGACCAGGTTGCAACTGACCAGCGGCCGCCGGGCTCATATCTTCCCCGGCGATGAGATTATTGTCGCATACGGTAATAGATATGCCCCGGATCAGTATGAAGGCACAGTTCCAAAGAGTCTTGCCCCCTGTCATCTTGTCGCTGCCGGCGGTCTTGCCTCCCGGCTTCGCAGTAAAAGCACAAATATAAAACCACCCACTATTATAGAACCCATTGCTCTTCTTGGCGACAAAACCGGCAGAATCATGAACTTAAACCAGTTTTCTCTAAAGAGACAGGAAACAGCGAAAAAAAGGCCTTTAACAATAGCCGTTGCCGGCACAAGCATGAATTCCGGCAAGACAACCACTGCCGCCTGTCTGATCAAAGGACTCACCGCCTATGGTTTAAAAGTCGGGGCAGCAAAACTCACCGGAACCGGTGCCGGCGGAGACCCCTGGCTTTTTGCCGACTCAGGTGCAGCAAAGGTTCTTGATTTTATTGATGCCGGACACCCATCCACTTACCTTATCCCTTTTGAACAGATTGAAGAAACCGTTACCCTTTTAACCGATGAACTGACCAATGCCGGCGTTGATGTAATGATTCTTGAAATTGCAGATGGACTGTATCAGCAGGAGACAGCACAGCTACTCACATCTAAGCTTCTTTGCCAAAAGGTGGACGGTCTGATATTTGCCGCCGGAGAGGCATTGGGGGCAACAGCAGGAGTGGAATGGATGCAGAGAAAATCAGACATTCCCCTTATCGCCGTTTCCGGTGCCTTAACAGCAGCACCTCTTGCCAGCAGAGAAGTGGAAGAAATAATAAATCTTCCCGTCCTGGGAAAACGAGCCTTGAGCAGGCCTGCGGTAATCAACTATTTAAAGAAGTGGTTCCCACAAGCCATGCAGGAAATTGGGGTTATCAACCCGTCTCTTGCAGCAGTGGCATAATGTTGGCGTAACTATTCAGTTATAGTGCCGTGGTTTTGCTAAATCAAGGTGCTACCTGAATAGTTACATGTTGGCAAAACAAAAAACTGACAATATGCAAAAAAAAGGGACATGATATGCGACGGCTACCTTCAATATTCAATAAAACAAGTACCCCTATTTTCATCCGGCTGGCCTGTAATGGTTTTGCCCAGGCCTTTGCAACAATATGTACAGTTCTGATTATTCGGATGGGCTTTGACAGACTTATTGTCAGTAACCAGGTGGTTGATAATGCCCCGGTGCTGAAAATCGGGGCAGGTCTCTGCTTCTGTGCCATAATGTTGGGATGGCTACTCACACGGGAAAGAATCGATGCTGAAAAGATAGGACAGAATTATATTCACAGAATCAGAATGATGCTTTTTCGCCACATGAGCCGCCTGGGCTTGAGAACCCTCCAGCAACGCAGCCGGGGTGGAGTCCTGTTAAGATTTATCGGTGACCTTAACGCCCTGAAACGATGGATAAGTCTTGGATTGGTCAGGATGCTGGTCGCCGGTATATCCACCTTCTGCTCCCTTACTGCTCTTGCCTTTATTAACTGGCGGCTTGCTCTTGCCGCCGGGATCGTCCTTGGAGCGGGGGCAGCTTACTGTTTAAGTCTCGGTAAACCCATCCGGGACACGACAAGGGAAAGCCGGAGAAGAAGGGTCTATCTTGCCACCAATATAAGTGAAAAAATTTCCAACATGGCTGTCGTCCAGGTTTTTGGCCAAGCGAGACGCGAAACCCGACGGGTCAACCGACAAAGCGGAAGACTTGTAACTGCCCAAATCAAAAGAGCCGAAAAAATAGGTCAGATACGGGGGGCCACCCTGACAATCACGGCTCTTGCCGGAGCGGCTGTTCTTCTTACCGGGGCCCGGGAAATTGGACTCGGGCAAACAACACCCGGCACAGTTGTTGCGGCAATGACCATCGTCGGCATGTTAACCCCGGCTCTGCGGGATTTAAGTCGGATTTATGAATACTGGCAGGACTCAAGGATATCTGTCGAAAAGCTTGAGGATTTTATCAATATTCCTAAACAGCGGGCGGCAAGGTCTTCCTTGCCGGAGTTGGAGCCGGGTCCTGGCCACATAGAGCTTAAAGGCATAAAATTAAATGGCCTCCTTCACAGTATAAACGCAACCGCCAAATCAGGCAGCAATATTATTGTCAAAGGGGGGAACGGCACCGGAAAATCAACTCTTCTCTTTATGTTATCCGGCTTAATAGAACCGGATGAAGGTGAAATTCTTCTTGATGGTCAGGATATCTTTAAACATAATCAGGATTCTGTACGACGGGTAATCAGTATGGTCAGCCCTGACCTGCCTCTTCTGCGCGGTACTCTCAGGAAAAACCTGCTCTATCGGTGCTCTGATGTCTCGACTGAAGAGATGGAAAGGATATGGAATCTATGCGGTATTGATGAAATAATTAACACTCTGCCACAGGGGCTGGATACCCGGATAACTGAAGAGGGTAGTAATTTATCCTTTGGACAAAGACAAAAAATAAGTTTGGCAAGAGCTATTCTCGGCAATCCGCAGGTCATTCTTCTTGACGAGGCTGATGTTCATCTCGATAACGAAGCAAGCTCTATCTTCACAAAGATAATAAGCGATTTCAAGGGAACCATACTCTGGGTTACCCACAACAACGACCTGGCTTCTTTTAAAGAGGATCATGTCTGGTTGATTGAGAATGAAACTCTTGTTGTGAGGTGACAGAAAACAGAAGACAGAGAACAGCAGGCTTAAGACAAGTACAAAATTTGTGAATCATAAATAATAAAATAAAAAGGAAGAAGACATGTATATGCCAGAGGACAACTTTATGCCCCGATTAAAAACAACCGCTGCTCCCATGACAATTCACCGGACTTTACAGGAAAAAAGGCTTGAAAGAGGGGTTACATTAAAGATGACCCTTATAAACGATTCGAAGCAGGTATACTACATGTATATTCCAAGAGCCGCCTGTAAAATCAGCTCCGTGTTTGTTACGGTTCACGGTGTCAAGCGGATGGCAAAAGAGCAGATAGACGCCTTTATTCCCTTTGCCGAGCAGTATGGAATTACCATGATTGCCCCTCTTTTTCTTAAAAATCGCTTCCCTGATTACCAGCGGCTTG
>CAZEMY010000052.1:0-11061 GCA_964513405.1 uncultured Desulfobulbaceae bacterium | reverse complement strand
TGATGACCGGCCAGTCTTTTAAATCGTTATGCCTGGTAAGCTCTTTTGCCTGTTCTGGTTTTTCCTGATAACTAACTCCCTCTACAACTAAGGTGCCGGGCAGGAAAACTTCCGGTCTTGAGCAGCCATCCGGCAGAGATGCGGAAAATTCCCGTGGTAACTCCCTCCGTTTTTCTTTACCCAGTCCCATCATCATGGCCTTTGAGCCTTTGTTGACCGAAGGACCGGTGTAATCAAGGGTATCCTGGGACACATTGGCAAAGACAAACAGATCCTGATCCCATTGTATCCGCTCAAGTATATGCTGCCATAGGCTGGGGAAATCATCTACATTAATGGAACCGTCAGTGAGAAGGAGAAATTTTGTCAGGGAAAGCTGCCCCTCCCCGAGGATGCGGAGACCGCTGGCAAAAGCTTCTTTTTGGTAGCGATTTTCAACCCGAGCCGCGGCCAGGCAGTGAAATCCTGTCTCGCCAAAGGTTTTAAGCTGTTTAACCCCGGACATGACTAATGGAAACAGAGGAGAGAGCAGTTCCTGGAGGAAATCCCCGATAAAATAATCTTCCTGTTTGGGATGTCCAACCACCGTGGCAGGGTAGATAGCATTTTTGCGGTGATATAGATGGCTTACCTGAAAAATTGGATAATCATGTTTGAGAGAGTTATATCCATAATGGTCGCCAAATGGTCCTTCGGGGCGACGCTTGTGGGGAGGTACCACACCTTTTATGGCAAACTCGGCCTCAGCCACGAGGTTATGACCACCTCTATGGTCTTTTGTCATGGCAAGTTTTTTCCCCTGCAGCAGTGAGGCAAGGATTAGTTCCGGGATGTTTTCCGGTAGGGGAGCTATGGCGGCAAGCATCAGGGCTGGTGGCCCGCCTATGTAGAGAGTCATGTTCAGGGGTTGATTACGACTCTCTGCCACATGGTAATGGAAACCGCCTCCTTTGTGAATCTGCCAGTGGATACCGGCTGTGGTGTCGTCAAATCTCTGGATCCTATACATGCCGAGATTATGACCTTTGCCGTCTGGATGTTCTGTGTAGACCAGGGGCAGGGTGACGAAAGGTCCGCCATCGGAGTGCCAGGATGTGAGCATGGGCAATTCGCTTAAGCGGGCGGGCTGCTGGCTGCACTCCATCACAGCACCCGTGCTGACAGTTTTTAAGCCGACTTTCAACCCCTGACTCATCAGAGAACGGGATTCCCAGAGCGTGGAAAGTGAGGGCGGCATGGCATTCTCAGCCAGGTGAACAAGATTGCGGACAAAATCAAGGGGTCGTCTGCCAAATGCCATTTCAAGCCGCTGGTTGGTGCCAAACAGGTTGGTCACCACCGGAAAAGAGGAGCCTTTTATTCTGGTAAAGAGAAGAGCTGGCCCTTTATTGGCAATGACCCGGCGATGGATTTCGGCAATTTCAAGATATGGATCAACTTCCCTATCAATGACCAGGAGCTGGTCATTTTTTTTAAGAAGATCCAGGAAATCCTGGAGATTTAGTAAAGACATGATTTTGTATGGGATAGGGTTAGAGGGCAGGTTTTTTGTCCTTTTCCTTCCGAGGTTCGGGTTCCAATAAAAAGAGTTGGTGATATTCGTTTTTCTTCAAGTTATTATGCATGATTCGGGTCAAAAGTTCAATGACCTCCTCTATCTCTTTTCCGCTCAGGCGTGGCAGCAGAGTGTCTAAGAGTTGGTCTCTGCTGAAAAGTTTTAGGAAAACAGATAATGATTGCTCGTCAGTTATCCTGTTTAAGCCAAAGCAGATCGAGTCCGGCCATTTATGCTCCTGTGTTTCCATGCTTATCCCGCTATTATTTTCCACCATACTTTGCGGGTACGGGGACCGTCATATTCACAAAAGAAAATCCTCTGCCAGGTTCCAAGCCGTAGCTTTGCCTCTTCAATTATTACTGTTGCCGAACTGCCGGTGAGGGTGGTCATGGCGTGGGAGGGGGAGTTGCCCTCCCTGTGTTGAAACGGGTAGTCTCCGGGAATAATCTGTCTGAAAACTCCAATCAAGTCTTCCTGTACAGCCGGGTCAGCCCCTTCGTTGATGGTAATGCCGGCAGTGGTGTGGGGGCTGTAAGCCACAAGTAAACCACTTTTCACCCCGTTTGTCCGGACAGCTTCCTGGAGTTGCTGAGATATATCAATAAACTCCATGGAAGCATCGGTCGAGAGCATAAAAGAACCACTAACCATGATGATTAGTTCTCAAGGTGCCAGTTGCCGAATTTATCCCGACATGCTGTTGAGTAGGTTTTCTGGGGGACACCGTCTATAATGGCGGTTATTTCTGCTTGTCGGCATATTCTTCTGGTTTTCGGGTCAGTAAAAGCTGGCTCCGGGACAACTTCGAACCGATTGCCGGTGTCCGGGTTAACCCATGACGACACCTGGCGGGAAGGAGCCTGGTCATAGACATTGACGAGCTGTTTCTTGTCTGACTTGTCCATTTCGTTACCAACTATGTAACCAAGGAGTCCCCCTATCGCGGCCCCAATCAGGGTTGCTTCTGTATCCTGACCAATTATTTGACCAAGAACTGCACCTGCGGCTGCCCCGCCGACGGCTCCGGTCTGTCCTTTTTTCCCTTCCTGCACCTGCATACCTGCACATGAGCTTAGAGCCAGGAAAGAGCAGACGAGGATAACGGGAAATATTCTTTTCATGGTACTTCTCCTTGAGTTTTTTTGTGTTTATGTTGATGAATGGTAATCTATTTTTAACAGTATCCGGCAACTCCCGTTGGGGCTGGATGCCAAGTTCTTTTAAATTGTTTATTTTCGCAATAAGGTTTCCTTTACCGGTTAAGAGGCAATTATGGGCAGTGGTATGACTGCTGTCCCTGCCCGAGGCGGAAACCTACACCTTCAAATGCTTCAATAAAGACTATAAACCCATTATATAAATTCCCCGCTTGTTTTGCAATAACTAAAGAGTTTTTTCCCTGTTTGTCAAGTCGTCAGAGGTTGTGAATGGTACGGATAATCGTGAGCAAGGTTGAAGAGGGAAGTTCCGGGGACACCATACTTAATTATGGGCGAATGGTAATTTAACGGGGTAAGTGCAGTATCAATTAAATACATTTACATCATCCGACTCTTGTAAACGCTCAAAGTCACTATCTTCACCTATATTTGGCATATCAGCGATAACTTCTGTAAATGTTTTTCTTTTTGGCATTAACAACACACTAGCGAGGATAAGTCGATGTTCTGCTTCTGCACTATGACCCGAACGACCAGCTTTTTTCTCTAACTCACTGTCGCTGAAGATCTTTTTTAATAGTGTCAGGCAATTCCCGCTGGGGCTGGATGCCAAGTTCTTTTAAATTGTTTATTCTCGATATAAGGTTTCCTTTACCGGTCAAGAGGCGATTACGGGCAGTCTGCCATGACTGCTGTCCCTGCTCGAGGCGGAAACCTACATCTTCAAATGCTTCAAGAAAGCCCGCAAACTTGTCATATAAGTTCCCGGCCTGTTTGGCGATAATTAAAGAATTTTTTCCCTGTTCGTCAAGTCGCCAGAGGTTGTGAATGGTACGGAGAATGGCGAGCAAAGTTGAAGGGCCGGCAAGAATAATTTTTTTTCGCATGGCCTTATCCGGTAAATCAGGTTCATGGATGAGAGCTGCCTGAAACGCAGGTTCGGTGGGGATAAAGAGGATAACAAAGTCTAAGCTGGTTATGGCCGGCAGGCGGTGGTACCCCTTGCTGGCCAGACCATGGATGTGGTTGTGCAGGGACTTAAGGTGAAGTTTAAGGTGTTCTTTCTGTTTCTCCAGATCTTCCTCACCGGCGGCTTTTGTCCAGGCGGTCAGGGAAACCTTGGCATCTATAACAACATCTCTGCCACCCGGCAGTCTGATCAGCACATCCGGTCGGCAGAGAGACCCGTTTTCGTCCCGGAGTGCGATTTGAGTTTCAAATTCATGCCCTTTTCGTAGACCGGAACTCTCGAGAAGCTTGTCAAGAACCATTTCTCCCCATTGTCCCTGGATTTTGTTTTTGCCCTGCAATGCCCGGGTAAGATTTCTGGCTTCACTGCTGATTTGCCGGTTTAAGTTTCTGAGTAACTCAATCTCCCGGCACAGGGCGGCATGATCCCGGCTGTTTTTATCGTAAACTTCCTCTACTTTCCCCTTGAATTTCAGTAGTTGTTCTTTAACGGGATCAAGAATAGAAGATAGATTTGCAGTATGATTAGCGGTTAATTGTTGTCCCTGCTGCTCCATAACCTGCATGGAGAGCAACTGGAAATCTTTTTCCATCTGTATTCTGGTTTTTTCAAGGATTTTTTGCCTCTCCTCCATGAGTGTCCTGGTTGCGACCAGCTCTGCCTGCATGGTTGCTGTATTTTGAATTGATTGCTGCTGCTTTGCAAGGAGAAGCTGCCGTTCATTATCCAGGCGTTTTTTTTCCTCCTCAATCCTTGTCAGGTTGCGGTTTGCCTGTTCCAGGCGAATGGCGAGACCTGACTTCTGTCTGATTATCCGGTTGTAAACTGTAAAAGAGATAAACAGAGCCGGGATGAATGCCGAAAAGAATCCGGCAAGGATGAAAACAAGATGACTGTAATTTATGGTGAAAGAAGAAATATCCAAAGATTATCTGCTCCTCTTAAGTCGCCGTAACTCTTCAAGCTCTTCTATCAGCTGCAGTGCCAGGGCACATCCGGGCAGATTGACCCGCAGATCCCGCTGGAGACGGATGGTAGTATGGATTCGTTTTATTTCAATGGCAGAGAAAAACCAGACCTCAGGATTTTCTCCTTCCGGGCAGAGTAAACCCTCCGCAACCATCTCTGTAACAAGTTCGGCAGATATATCACAAATGTGGCAGATCTCTGTGAAAGAATAGCTTGTATCCTCGTCAAGGACAGTGCCGCTTATGTAAGTGCAACTGTTTGTCATCTTGTGCCTCGCAATATATTTATAGGCTGTATTTGCAGGTTGTAATCGCAGGCGGATTTGAGTGTTTTTATTTTTTGATTATCTCGGAATCGATGCCTATCCGTTTACAATTTTTACCAACCCCTCAGGTTTGAAGATTTTCCCTTGGGTTGCCGGGCATGATTTCTGCCATTTTCCGGTATAGTTCTTTCTGTTCTGCGGTTTCTGCCTCTGGAACAACAATCCCAAGGGTTATGATCTGGTCTCCTGTTTTGGCGGCTGTTGATAATCCCTTGCCTTTCAAGCGCAGTTTTTTACCACCTTGGGAGCCGGGCGGAATTTTCACCTGTACCTTGCCGTCCAAGGTCGGGGCGGTAATTGTCGCCCCGAGTGCGGCTTCCCACGGTGTAACGGGCAGTTCCATGTGGATATCTCTTTTTTCAGCATGGAAAACAGGGTCTTGGGCAAACAATATTTCAAGATATAAGTCTCCTGGTGAAGCACCGCCTATGCCTGGTACTCCCTGACCTTCAAGACGAATCCTCTGTCCTTCTATTATTCCTTTTGGAATGGTTATCTGCAAGGTATGCGGCGTGGTGGTTACTCTTCCCTCTTTGTCCACAACCGGGCGGGACATGGTTATGGTCTGGATGGTTCCTTTAAAGGCATCCAGAAGTCGAATAACAATTCTGGCGTGGCTGTCTTCCCCTTTTATGCGAAATCCGGAGTGACTGTCTGGCTCGGTGAACCTGCTCTGACCAAACAGTGACTCAAAAAAATCGCTGTATCCCGCGTCGGTTCTGCCTGTGTAACCTCCGCCCGTGTACTCCTTGCCCCTGGATTCAAATCCTGAATTCCAGTCCGGCGGTGATTTAAAATCCTGACCATGCTGCCAGTCCTTGCCGAATTTGTCGTAAGCGGTTCTTTTTTCAGGGTCTTTCAGTACCTCATAAGCCTCGCCCAGCTCCTTGAACTTTTTGTCAGCATCCGGCTCTTTACTTACATCAGGATGATATTTTCTTGCAAGTCGTCGGTAAGCCTGCTTGATTTCATCTTCGCTTGCATCCCGTTTTACGCTTAAGATATCGTAATAATTTAGATATTCCATAATTGCCTATCTTTTAAGTGAAAAATATTTTACATATATCATATCGTAAGTGCAGGGGAATGAAAAGAAAAGATTAAGGGGCAGGGGCAGGTGGCAGGAAACAGGGGACAGGGGACAGGTGGCGGGGGCAATAAAGATAACACCGAATTCACAACGAATAAGGTTGTCATTGAACTCCCGTTTAAACGCATTATTCTTACCGGTTTCCGGGCAACCGGTAAATCTTTGACCGGTCGTATCCTTGCTGAAAATACAGGACTGAATTTTCTTGATACAGACACTCTGTTTGTTGAAAAAACTGGTCTGAGTGTGGCGGAGTATGTCGGGAAATATGGTTGGGATAAGTTCAGGGAAGAGGAAGAAAAACTATTATTTTCTTTAAGAGGCTTGGACCGGGTGGTGATTGCCACCGGTGGGGGAGCAATTCTTCATGAGCGTGCCTGGTCGGCACTGAGAGGCAATAATGAGAGCATATGTATTTGGCTGCGTGCTGAAGTCGCCACCATCATCAAGAGACTTGCCGGAGATGATTGCAGCCAGCAGCAGAGACCATCCTTGACGGGGATGGACTTTCAGGCGGAGGTAAGATCTCTTGTTAAGCAGCGACAGCCTCTCTACGATAACGGTTCCGATATGTCTTTTGAAACCGATAAGCTATCACCACCCCAGCTTGCGGTTAAGATTGAAGAGGCTATTGCCGGGTTTCGAGGTTAGGCTTTTAGGTTCCCGATTCTGCCTGTAAACTAATGGGAGCTGCCTTTTTGGAAAAGGGCAGTTTGAAAAGAAAATAATAAGGATAAGGATGAAAAAATATGGCTGGCAATTCGTTTGGTACTCTTTTTCGGGTTACAACCTGGGGTGAGTCCCATGGCACGGCATTGGGGGCGGTGATTGACGGGTGTCCTCCGGGGCTTGAGCTCAGTGAATCAATTATCCAGAAGGAACTGGAAAAGAGACGACCAGGTAAAGGGGGGGCAACTTCGCCACGGAAAGAGCCTGATATTGTCCAGATAATGTCTGGTACTTTCAAGCCGGAAGGTTATCGTTGTGAAGTGACCACCGGCACTCCTATTTCGCTGGTTATCATGAATAAGGATGCCCATTCAAAGTCATATAGTCACTTAAAGGATGTTTTTCGGCCCGGTCACGGAGACCTGACCTACCAGGCCAAGTACGCAATCCGTGATCATCGTGGTGGCGGGCGGGCATCGGCCAGGGAAACCGCTGCCCGGGTGGCTGCCGGGGCAGTTGCTGCCCAGTTGCTGGGCAAGTATGATATTGTCGTCAGGGCATACACCGTTGCCTTGGGCGGGATAAGTATTAATAAATGCAATATGGGCGAGATGTCTGAAAACAGGTTGTTTTGTCCTGATAATGAAGCCGCCGGGCGGATGGAAGAGCGGATAAAAGATGTGCGTAAACAAGGCGATACTCTGGGAGGGATTGTTGAAATCCGTGCCACTTGCCCCGCTGGCCTGGGAGAACCGGTCTTTGATAAGTTGGATGGTGAACTGGCAAGGGGATTAATGTCAATTGGTGCTGTTAAAGGGGTGGAGATTGGGGCAGGATTTGCGGCTGCAGCAATGTTGGGCTCTGAAAATAATGATCCGATCAGGCCCGATGGCTTTGCCGGTAATAATGCCGGCGGCATTCTCGCTGGAATCAGCAGTGGCGAGCCTCTGATAATTAGGGTGGCAGTCAAACCAATTCCTTCTGTAAATAAAAAACAGAACACTATAGATATTAATAATGAACCTGTCAAAATCAAGATCGGCGGCAGGCATGACATATCCGCAATCCCCAGGATAGTACCGGTTTGTGAAGCCATGGTCAGGCTTGTTCTGGCGGACCATCTTTTGCGCCAGTTGCCGGTTATTGAGCTTATAAACAGACTGGAGCAGACGGGTGAAAAGCAGGAACAGGAATAGGGTAAAAATGGGGTGATAGGCGAATGTTTACGGAAAAGGAGTAGAAAAAATGGCAGATAAGATCAAAAGTGTATGGATGGTAAGTCGTGAGTATGACTCTTTGGCAGGAGCTGGCGGGGTGAAGGATGTTTGTCGTCAACTTGCAGAAACGCTGGTCCATGAAGGCGGGATTGAAGTTACGGTTATTCTGCCGCGATATGGGTTTATGGACTGGAAAGCCCTGGGATTTTCCCTGTTGAACCTGAGCGGGGCATCTGGAGCCTATGCTGTGGATATAAACTATACAGGAGAGGAACGGCGGGAGTATATCAGTTGCCTGCACCGTGAAATCAATGGGGTAAGGGTGTTTTTGGTGGAGAGCCGGCGGTTTGCGGAAAAACTTGGTGTTTATACCTATACAGAATCTGAGGAGGAAAAAAATCCATGGCAAAGCCAGGGGAGTGGTCATCTTGACTATTTTGCAATGAATATTCTTCTCCAGAAGTCGGCTCTGGAGATAATGATTCTTCTTGATGAGCATCCCGATATTATTCATTGCCATGATGGTCATGCTGCGACCTTGCCTGCCATTATGCGGGAAGATGCCGGCTATCGGCATTATTTTCGTGGCAGCGGAGCGGTTGTAACCATTCATAACGGTGGAACTGGATACCATCAGGAGGTGGCTGATCTTCCTTTTGCCCACGCTGTTACCGGTCTGCCGGAATCGGTTATCCTCTCTAATCTGCTTGACGATAAGTTTGATCCGTTTCTGGTGGCTTCCAGATACGCAGTATTAAACACGGTCAGTGAAAATTACGCCCATGAATTACAGGAGACCAGTGAAGATGCCCGTACCGGATGGCTTGGTCACCACTTATTAGAGAGGGGGGTCAGGTTGTCTGGAGTCACCAACGGTATTAATCCCCAGGATTTTGACCCGTTAAGCCCAGAAAAACTTGGTCTTGCTGCCCCTTTTGACCCTGCCGAGGGTGATCTTGGCGGTAAAAAAATATGTAAAGAGGACATGCTGGAAAATTGTGCATCCGTACGGGAATGGAAGCTGGTTGATCAGATAGGCAGCTTGAGACGGGATGTGGATCTTCCTTTGTTCACTTTTATTGGTCGTCTGACAGACCAGAAGGGGGTGGATGTTCTGCTTGGCAGTCTGGATTTGCTTCTCGAGGAGGATAGAGAATTTCAGTTGCTGGTTCTCGGTTCCGGCACGCCTGATCTTGAATTGCAGTTAGCGGCTTTAACGAGACGGGAAAAAGCCATGGGACGAATTTGTTTTTTAAGGGGTTATGATCAGGCACTTGCTCTTAAGATTTATGCGGGCGGGGATCTGTTTTTGATTCCTTCTCTGTATGAGCCTTGTGGTTTAACTGATTATATTGCTCAACTGCTGGGCAATATGCCCATTGTTCGTTCTGTTGGTGGCCTGGTCAAAGTGGAGGACGAAAAAACCGGTTTCAGCTATCGTAAACACTCTCCGGAAGCGTTGAAAGGGAGCATGAAGAGGGCATTACGGGTTTATCGAAACCAACCTGAACAGATACTGTCTATGCAGAAGGAGGCGGTTAGGGTTATCCATGAAAAATTTACCTGGGAAAAGGTAATGACGAGATATCTGGTTCTGTATGAACAGGCCAGGGGGATGCATGGTTAACTGGGTACAGATAAGGGCAATTCGTTGCCCCTACTGAAGAGTTACGAAAAATCAAAGAGAAATAAAAGGGGTCAGAGAAATAAAAGGGAAATAAAAGGGGTCAGAGAAATAAAAGGGAAATAAAAGGGGTCAGAGTAAAGTTAAAAATAATTTAATTTTACTCTGACCCCTTTTATAAGATGCTGTCTTGCGTAATCTCCATACTATGACGGAAACAACTCAGCGACTTTAAGGTGATCTCAAGAAAGCATATCCGAAT
This sequence comes from uncultured Desulfobulbaceae bacterium, assembly GCA_964513405.1. Lineage (GTDB taxonomy): Bacteria > Desulfobacterota > Desulfobulbia > Desulfobulbales > Desulfobulbaceae > DRLX01. The sequence goes on along the minus strand of CAZEMY010000052.1, from coordinate 1,217 downwards.
ATCGAGTGGAAAATGCTCGCCGCCTTTCGAAATGTCCTTGTCCATGATTATTTGGGGATTGATTTAGAATAGGTTTGGACAGTTATTACTCGTGATATTCCAGAATTTAAAAAGAAAATTGTAGCGATTCTCGAAGAAGTTGCATAGGGGCATAATCCCACAAAAAATTGAGGAATGTATTTATTGATGGCAGAAAATTTCAATAATGAGGTACAATGAGGCCGTATCAGATAATTGTTGGTACTGGCAGGTAATAAAATAATTATAAAAACTTAGGAGGAGACAATGGGTGTTAAAATCGGCATCAATGGTTTTGGCAGGATCGGCAGAAATATCTTCAGGGCAATGTATGAAGATGAGCTTTTTTCTGATATTGAGATTGTCGGTATCAATGATCTTACTGATATCAAAACCATGGCTCATATGTTGAAATATGATTCGGTGATGGGTACATTTTCTGAAGAGATTAAGGCTGTAGATGAAGGGATTATGGTTGGCTCAAAACTTGTTCCTGTAACCAGTCACCGTCGGCCGGCAGACATTCCCTGGCGGGATTATGGTGCTGAATATGTCATGGAGTGTACAGGGTTATTTAGAGATGACAGCTCAGCCGGAGCTCACATTGATGCCGGAGCGACCAAAGTGATTATTTCTGCACCGGCAAAGGGCAATGTCAAGACTCTGGTTATGGGAGTTAATGAGGACGAATATGATCCCACCAGCCAGCATGTGGTTTCCAATGCCTCGTGTACGACTAATTGTCTGGCTCCAGTGGCCAGGGTGATTCTCGATAATTTCGGGATAAAGCGGGGGCTTATGACAACCATTCATGCCTATACCGGTGACCAGAGGCTGCTTGATTTCCCCCATTCTGATCTGCGACGGGCAAGAGCTGCTGCCATGTCAATGATACCCACCAAAACCGGAGCGGCGGCGGCGGTTGCTTTGGTAATCCCGGAATTGAAAAATAAGTTTGATGGTCTTGCCGTCCGGGTTCCCACCCCAAATGTTTCCCTTGTCGATGTGGTGATTGAGGTGGAGCGTGAAGTAACGGCAAAGGAAGTGAATGATGCCATTGAAGCGGCTGCGAACCGTTATCTTCGCTATACGGAAGAACCTCTGGTCTCCATAGATTTCCAGGGAGATCCGCATTCATCCATAGTTGACGGTCTTTGTACCCGGGCAATGGGTACCACCATCAAGGTTATGAGCTGGTA
>CAZEMY010000051.1:0-11165 GCA_964513405.1 uncultured Desulfobulbaceae bacterium | reverse complement strand
AAAGAAACAATATTTTTACCGCAAGTGTTCGAGTTATTCTGACACCAGTGTAAAAACTATATATCTTTAACTCGTTGAAAAATGACTAACTGTCCACGACCTCAATACCTTCAAGTTTCCAGCCCTGGGTTCCTGCGGGCCGGGACCATGTCCATCTCTCGGCAAACTTAACCGGATCTGTCATGGAACCACTGAGCAACTCATCTGTTTTATCATTAACCGTATAGTCAAGCAGGTTGGCGGTAAATAATACGGTAACAAAATCTTCCTGCCCGTCACTGCCGGCATCAACTATCTCTGCACCCCTGACAGCTATGCTCTCAAGTTTGTTTATTTCGCCTTTTTCCTTCATTTCCTCGAAATGCTTCTCATACTCATCAACAAGAGTGTCACCAATAAGATGCCCTAATGAACTTATATCCCTCCGCATCCAGCCGGCCTGAACCTTGAAAAAAACATCTGAGGCAACTTCCATAAAATATTTATCATCAAAACCGGAATCAGATTGACGAATCTGAGCCAATCCGGTATTTGCCGTAAGCTCCAGATCCGATGCTCCCTGAATCGGAGGCAGATTGTTTACAGACTCAGAACTGCCTGTTGTGCCTCCACCGTGGAAACCTCCACCACCGGAAGGTGGCTGATAAGCAGCTCTTGGTGCAGCCACAGGCTTGGCTTTAAATTTTCTGTAAATAAAATAACCTGCCACCCCAAGAAGAAGTATGGGCAGAATTCCCATGCCGGAACCCCCCATACCAAACATGCTGCCGAGAAGCATGCCGCCAATGGCACCGCCAAGCAGACCGCCGGCAAGCCCTGCCCCAAAACCTGATTTCTTCTGATCCTGCTGCTTCATCCGGTTTGGTGCGGCCTGTTGCTGCTTGGGGGCAGACTGTTTGAATGATTTACCGCCGGAACGGGAGCGGGCATCGGCATAGTTAGTTAAAAGACCAGCCTCAACGAGAGAAAAAATGATAAAAAGAAATAATAATGGGGAAAGACCCTTGATTACTGCACGCATTCTGTCCATGCCTCCGTAAAATTTGAAAATTAAAAAAGATTAAAATAAAAAAGATTTTTTTTATCTGTTTATCACAGATAACTTTATTTTTCCGATACAAAAACAAAAATATATTACCAGTCCATACTTGACTTGTCATGTTTAAATATTACGCTATAAGAATCTACAGCCATGAACGATAAGATCATATGAAAAAAAATCAAGGACTCTGCTTAATTCAGACGGGCAAAGGTGACAAAGACCTCTCTCCTGTCGCCGACGGCACCTCCAAACAACTTGCCGGTTACTCACTGGTACTTGCCGCAGTCGGGATTAATCATCTCCAAAACAAGACAACCATTCTCGTTCAACCCGAAGAGGCCGAGCGGGCCATCTACCACATCGAGGCATATCGTGAAGAGAACAGGGGCTGGCCGCCCCCGCCCCCCTGGCTTATTGAGCAGCAGCAAACTGACCAGCCCCCAACAGTGCTGGTTATGGGGGCTATGTTTTTATTTTATCACATCACGGGTCCCTGGCAGGCAGATAACCCATGGTTCCAGGCCGGAGCAGTTGACAGCCTCTTAATATTAGACGACAAAGAGTGGTGGCGACTTATCACCTCTTTAAGTCTCCATGCCGATACCGTTCATCTCATGGGAAATTGTTTGCTCGGTGGCATAATCGTTCATCTTCTCGGAAAAACTGCAGGTTACGGCACTGGATGGCTCGCCCTGATTCTTGCCGGTGCTGCCGGTAACTTTATAAATATTATCTTCCGGGACACACCTCACCTTTCGGTGGGTTTCTCAACATCTGTATTCGCCGCAATTGGCATTTTATGCGGATTGCGGTTTAAAAAGGAAAATTCCTCACCCATGGATGTTCTTATTCCCATGGGTGCTGGTCTCGCCCTGCTGGCTTTGCTCGGGTCTCAGGGTGAACGAACAGACCTTGGAGCCCACCTGTTTGGCTTTGCCTGCGGCATTGGTTTCGGACTTGTTATAAAATTTACCGATCTGCTAAAACAGGCCGGAAACAGCAGGCTCCAGAAGAAACTTTTCTCCATATCGGTTGCAATAGTTGCCGCATCCTGGCTGCTGGCTGCCCGTCAACTATAAATTTGCCTTAATAGAAAAAAAATCGACACTTACCCTTGAGAAAACTCTTGCCACAAGTTCAAATCCGGTTTTAAATGAGGGTTTGATTTACAAAATACAACAAAAAAAACACAGAGGAGAAAACAACAAACATCCCGCCCTATCAGTAACCTTTCCAAAACAACAGACAGACAAACTCAAAACAAAACATCCTTTAATAGAGGTTTAGCATGCCAATGAATGAACAACCCCCTTGGGGTAAGAATAAGAAGCCTGAAACCCCTGAAGAGCATATTGCCGCCATGATTCAGAAAGTAAAAGATTTCTTCAATAAACAGGGAAAACAACAAACCACAGAAGGTGGCGGCGATCAGAAACCGGTAAACCCTTTTGCCGGTATCACCAAAATCCTTCTGATTGTCCTGGCAATTTTTGTCTTCAAAGGTGCTTATTCATCATTTTACACAATTGAACCCGGCGAAGTAGGAGTTATCCTCCGTTTTGGTGAGTATAATCGTACCACCCAGCCTGGTCTTCGTTTTAAAATGCCTTATATGGAAGACCTTATCAAGGTTGATACGGGTACTGTCCGTAAAGAAGAATTCGGTTTTCGTACCAAACTCCCCGGTCAGAAATCGGTTTTTGACCGCCGCGGACTTGAAGTTGAATCTCTGATGCTGACCGGTGACAAAAATGTTATAAACTGTGCTTGGATTGTCCAGTACAGGATAAACGATCCTGTAAAATTCCTCTTCAAGGTCGATAATGTTTCCCAGGCTATTCGTGATTCCTCTGAAATGGTGACTCGGAGAATAGTTGGCAATATGGATTTTGACTATGTTTTAAGCAACCGGGAAGTTCTCGCCAACAAAGCCAAACAGGAGCTTCAGGACCAGTTGACCATGCTGGAAGCCGGGGTAAGGGTCGTTACCCTCCAGTTTCTTGATATAAACCCGCCTGATGCAGTAAAACCAGCCTTCAACGAGGTTAACGAAGCTGATCAGGACATGAAACGGTTAGTCAATGAAGCAGAGGAAATCTACAATAAAATCATCCCAAAGGCGAGAGGTACTGCCAAAAGAATAATCGAAGAGTCCCATGGTTATGCAACCCAGAGAGTCAACGAGGCAATGGGTGAAACCAACAGATTTAACGCCATTCTCCTGGAATATCAAAACGCTCCCGAAGTCACCAGACAACGAATGTATCTTGAGGCCATGCAGGAGATCCTCCCCGCCGTCGATCATATTTTCGTTATGGACAAGAGCCAGAATAATATGCTCCCATTCCTTGATTTATCCAAACGCCCGCAAAAGCCAGGAACAGAAGCAGCAATAATCGAGACTACAAATTAAGGAACAGTCATGAAAAAAATTATCTCAGGTATCCTTCTCGTTGTCGTTGGTGGCTTTTTGCTTGCGGCATGGGACGGTTTTTATGTTATTAAAGAAGGACAGCAGGCTGTTATAACCCAGTTTGGTGCTCCGATTGGTGAACCAAAAACCGAAGCCGGTCTCCAGTTCAAAATGCCATTTATCCAGAAAGCACAATTCTTTGAAAAAAAGATCCTGATCTGGGATGGTGAACCAAACCAGATTCCGACCAACGATAAAACTTTTATCTTTATGGACAATACCGCCAGATGGCGGATTTCCGATGCCCTCCTGTTTCTCCAGGCGGTTGGCACAGAACAGCGGGCCCAGACACTGCTTGATGATATAATCGACGGCACGGTGCGGGATATGGTTAATAAAAACAATCTTATTGAGATTATCCGCAGCTCCGACTGGACTCCCGACTATATGATTTCCACCACCCAGTCCGTGGACATGTTCAGGCCGCCCGAACTCGGACGGGACAAGATCAGTGCCATGGTTCAGGAAGCCGCTTCACAGGTTACCCCAAAATTTGGCATTGAGCTGATTGATGTCATGTTCAAAAGGGTAAACTATATTGAATCGGTCAGGTTAACCGTTTATGAGCGGATGATCTCGGAAAGGAAGAGAATTGCGGCGGAGAAACGCTCCCTTGGTGAGGGACGAAAAGCGGAAATTCTGGGACGGGTAGATAGAGAATATAGAGAAATAACCTCACAGGCTCAAAGGGAAGCCACTGAAATTAAGGGTAAGGCTGATGCTGAGGTGACAAAGATTTACGGCGAGTCGTTTTCGCAGGATCCGGAGTTCTTTGCATTTCACAAGTCATTGGAGAGCTATAAACACATTATCGGCTCCAACACCTCCCTGATTCTTTCATCACAATCAGATCTTTTTCAGTATCTTGAATCGGTGAACAACAAATAAGTTTTTCTTTTATCCTGTTCTGCTCCTTGGGTTGTTTAATCATGGAGCAGAACAGGACTTCCATTTCCCTGCTCGCTCAACAGCTACTCAAGCCACAGCAGATGCGTAGCGTAGTCAGATTAATCCGAAACTACTCCAGAACAACCCCCATCCCTTCATCAAGAAACCCAGGCCGCTGTTCAGGAGAGTATGCCACCCTGCCCTGTTCATTCAACAGCTCCTCAAGCCTCAGCAACTCGGTTGTGCTGCTTAAAGATTCGACCTCAAGCCGCTCAAAGCGGCAGGGACAGTGTATAAGCTGGCCACCGCACCAGGGACATACCTCAACCGGGCAACCAAGTTCGTGAAGTTCACCGGTCACGGCATGGCAGGCGGGACAAATATTTTCATCTATTTGTAACGGCTCGTAAACAGGAAAATTTTCCAGGGTTCCACATTGATTACGAAAATCATCCATATCGACAAAACTAAAAAAATCCAACAAGTCCTGGTCAAGATATCCCTGTTCTACAATCCCGTGAAACTCAACTCCTTCACTTGAAATCATGTACAGGTAGGCGGACATTTCAGTCACAGCCGCAAGCAAAAACATTCCCCGCCCTCTGGCAACCGTGCGAACCTCCACAATATAATCATTCTTTGCCTCGGGCAGACAGGTATAAAATGTTTCCATAAGATCAAGGACAATTCGATCATCCCTGTAGCGGATCAGTAACTCAGACGCAGCCATCATACTGTCCCCATCAACAGCGTATTCCATGGCCTGACGAATTTTTTTCCGTTTTTCCCTCTGTTTATCCATTATTTTTTTCTCTCCAGGCATTACTTATTTTTTTCTGCCACTTCAAGGTCTCCGTTTTCATATCAGCCGCCCTGCTGATTGCCGTAACCACTGCCACTCTCCTAACCCCGCAGGCAACCAGCTCATCAACATGATTCAGCTTAATACCGCCCATAACGGTAAAAGGCAGATCACTATGCCGGGAAAAAGCGGCTATTGCCTCAGTGCCTATAAAATCAGTCAAACCATCTTTGGTGTCGGTGACATACAGAGGCCCGATATTATAGTAAGATACAGCACATTCTCCATCCATTTTTATTTTTCTTAACTCCATAACATCTTTTTCAGTGTTACAGGACAGACCTATAATCATATCTCTGCCAATGCCACGCACTTCAGAAGGCTCCAGATCATCCTGACCCAAATGAACACCGTCAGCATCCGCAAGAAGAGCTATGTCGACACGGTCATTTACAATAAACAAGGCACCTGCGGCACTGGTCAACCTCCTGAACAGCCTGGCCTTATCAAGAAGCTGGCGATCGGTGGATATCTTGTCCCTTAACTGAACAATCCCGGCCCCGCCGGCAAGTACAGCTTCAAGCCACTCCTTATCACTGCGACCACCCGTGGACTGCTCTTGGGAAACAGGATAGACCCCAAGCAGATTACTAAATTTATCCATCCGCCGCCTGTACAATTCTGACATAATATTGTCCCGCAATTTAAAGATGTTAAGTCACATGGAAAACTAACCAACAGAACGAAAAAACTAATTAATCTTGCTTTTACAAGAGAATTTGGGTACAATACCACTTTAAATAAAAATTTGTATATTTTTTCTTCCTCCCGACTGCCTCCCATCACCTTCTTGTATTATATATCAAAGCTGTTGCTTTCCCTTTATTACAAGGTTTACGGGGAACCGGAAAAAATCTGGCAGTCTCCCCCATGTTCTATAAACTTTTACTATAATTTCACAACTCCATGATAAATACCCACAAAGCAAACACAGCCAAACTGACTATAGACAACAAAGAATATTCATTGCCAATTATTGAAGGGTCGGAAGGAGACCGGGGCATAGATATAAGCTCTCTCCTCCAGCAGACGGGTTGTATAACCTTGGATATTGGTTATAAAAATACAGGTTCATGTGCCTCAACCATCACTTACCTTGATGGTAACAAAGGAGTCCTTCGTTACCGGGGCTACACGATTGAAGACCTGGCATCAAGATGTCAGTTTATCGAAGTCGCATTCCTGCTCTTACACGGTAAACTACCCAACAAAAAAGAGCTTGATCACTTTAAAGAGCTGCTGACCCGCTTTGCTCTCCTCCATGAAGATATGATCCACTTTTTTGACCATTTCCCCCCCAATGCCTCTCCCATGTCCATCCTCTCGGTAATGGTAAATTCCCTCCACAACTATTACCCTGAAATGAGTGCTGACCCGTTAGACGATATTAACATCACTTCTACCCGTCTAATCTCAAAGATCCGGACAATAGCCGCTTTTTCATACAAAAAATCCATGGGACACCCGCTGGTATACCCACAAAATGATTTATCCTATTGCGGTAATTTCCTTAATATGATGTTTGATAAACCGGTAAAGCCGTACACGGTAAGACCGGAAGTCGTTGCTGCTCTGAACAAGCTCCTGATTCTCCATGCCGACCATGAACAGAACTGTTCCACAGCCACGGTACGCGTAGTCGGCAGTGCCGGGGTGAACCTGTACGCATCCATTTCCGCCGGCATAAATGCTCTCTGGGGACCACTGCATGGCGGTGCAAATGAAGCAGTTCTTAAAATGCTGCTCTCCATTGCTGACGATGACGGTAATGTTGAGAAATACATAAAAAAGGCAAAGGATAAAAACGATCCTTTCCGGCTGTCCGGGTTCGGCCATCGGGTATACAGAACTTTTGACCCCAGGGGAACTATCATAAAATCAGCCTGTCATGAAATACTTGACACACTGGAAGTCTCAGACCCGCTGCTTGACCTTGCCATGGAGTTAGAAGAGATAGCCTTGAACGATGAATATTTCATCAAACGCAACCTTTATCCAAATGTTGATTTCTATTCAGGAATTATTTACCGGGCAATCGGTATCCCCTCGGATATGTTCACGGTAATGTTCGCTCTTGGCAGGCTGCCGGGCTGGATTGCCCAGTGGCAAGAGCAACGGGAAGATCCAACTTCAAGATTAGGACGCCCCCGCCAGATATATATCGGCGAACCAAGCCGGGATTTTGTCCCCATGGAAGAGAGATCTTAGGATCTTGTCAGGAAAGTGTACAATACAAAAAAGTGATAATTTTAAAATTTCTCGTTCCCACGCAGAACGGGGGAACGAGGAAGGGCTTTGTGATGAGGGAAATGTGCCACTTTTTTGTATTGCACCCGTAAAAGGGAAGGCGGTGGGATTGGTGCGAAATCACTAAACCCGGCACTCACCCTTTATTAAAGCAACTGGGACTAAGAAGCTGGTAAGTGCCGAATACGGGCGGATGAATAGGACAAAATTGGGGTGATTGCCGAATATTTACAGCCGCAGGATACTATTTTGAGTAAAGCTCAACAATTAATCGCTCTTCAACCGGAATAACAACCTCTTCTCGTTCTGGAAGACGGGTAAATGTACCGAAAAGTTTTGTGCTGTCCACCTCAACCCATGCAACCAAACTGGTCTGACCGGTTAAGTTAACTGAATTTACTATATGATCATTCTTTTTGCTTTTTTCACGAATTTCAATTTTTTGCCCCGGCTTAACACTGTAAGAAGGTATATCCACGCGCCTTCCATCGACCAGAATATGACCATGATTTACCAGTTGTCGCGAAAAACGGCGAGTTGTTGTGAATCCCATACGATAAACAACATTATCAAGCCGTTGCTCAATCAGCAGCACCAGGTTTGTACCAGTGTTACCCTTGCGTCGTTTAGCTTCAGCAAATAGAGCACGGAGCTGTTTTTCAGAAACTCCGTACATAAATTTCATCTTTTGCTTCTCGTTAAGCTGACGGCCATACTCAGATTCTTTTCTGCGCAACTGCCCATGCTCACCTGGCGGGTAAGGCCGCCTATTAAGAGCTGACTTCCCCACCAGACGCCGTTCACCTTTCAGCTCAAGGCTGACACCAAATCTTCTCTCAATCTTTTCTACAGGACCTGTATACCTTGCCATCAACATTCTCCTAAGCTTTACAGCATCTTAAACATAGCACGACAGTAACATCCAGATTATTAACTTTCCACTGCCTGATGTCTGTAAAAGAACCATTTGACAGTTAGGCAGTTACCTGATCATGCACCAATATAAATTAAACAAGTTAATTTAGGATATTCTAAATATATAAAAGAAACGCAACATAATAAGACTATGCTTAAATGTCAACAATATATTTAATGCCCCCAAGCACCATATTTTTAAATCTCTCCGATGGCTCAACGGCAACCCGTACTCCAAAGACAGGAACGGATAGATCAAGATTTTGCAGCTTAACCATGTCCTTTTCCGTGGTAATAATCAGCCGGGCATCATTTTCCCTTACCAGCCCCTTTATTTTTTGCAGATCCTGTTCTTTATAGCTGTGGTGATCCGCCATGACCAGAAAATCAAGAGGAGTTATACCGCACTCCTCTAAAGTGTTCTTAAAAGAATCAGGCCTGGCGATTCCACACATGGCAAGGGCCTTGTCTAAATTTTTCGGCTTTTCCGGTAAAAGGGTGAGCTTTCCGTTATCATCCCGGCGGACAAATCCCACAGTCTGACAGCCCGCATTGTACACCTCTTTACCTGGAAACCGTTTACTGAGCAGCTCAGCAAACATCCCGCTTCGCTCCCTGTTTTTTTCATTTACCCCGGTAAGGACAAAACATGAAGCCCGGTTAAGAGCGGTAACCGGTTCCCGCAGATCTCCTCCGGGAAAAACCCGGGAGTTACCGGCAAGATAATCAGCGGAGAACAGAACAATATCAAGATCCCTGCCAACCGCCATATGCTGAAACCCATCATCAAGCAGCAGTATATCTGCTCCCATTTCAACCGCTCTGCGGGCCGGTAATTTTCTCACTACCCCGGTAAGGACAAGCACATTTTCCAGGGTTTCAGCAAGAAACCGTGGTTCATCGCCAACAAATTCAGCAGAACATAAAGGACCGCTGCCGGTAGAGACGACACTAACCGGTTCTTTTGTGGAGCCACCATATCCCCTGCTTATTATTGCCGGTTTAAATCCATGACCAACAAGAAGCCTGGCAAGATACTGAACCATGGGAGTTTTCCCGGTTCCCCCCAGAGTCAGATTCCCTACACTGACCACCGGCACGCCCATTTTCTCCGTGGAGAAGACTGAACGGCGGTAACAAGACTCCCGAAGACGCATGAGAGTGCTATATAGCGGGGCAAAAGGACGACCTATCTTAAATAAAAATTTCTTATCCATATCAACCTGTTATAGATTAATGGCTGTTGAATAACAACGGATTGGCCAATTTTTCAAGAAAAACACCTCTCCTGTTATTGTTTTTTGAAGTGCAAAATTTCCCCAAAGTGCTATAAAATAAGGGTGAAGTGCTTTTTTATAACCTTTTTCATCAAAAAATCAAACAAGAGGTGTCACAGATGAACATCCATCGCAAATTATTTTCCATCCTTGCTGCAACAGCACTGACTGTTGGCATTACAGGCGGAGCAATGGCCGCTGCCCCCATTAAGATCGGAGTTGCCGGAGCTCACAGCGGTGATCTTGCCTCTTACGGTCTTCCCACCGTTAAAGCCGCCGAACTGGTTGTCGATGAAATAAATGAAAAAGGTGGAATCAGGGGCAGAAAAGTTGAACTGATGATAGAAGATGATATATGCAAACCGGAAGTGGCAACCAATAGTGCCACCAAACTGGTAAGTGGGGGAGTCCATGTCGTTATTGGTCATATATGTTCCGATGCGACCAAGGCCGCTCTTCCCATTTATCGTGACTCAAATGTTATAGTTATCTCTCCTTCCGCCACGGACTCCAGCCTTACCCAAAGCGGAGATTTTCCAAACTTCTTTCGTACCATCGCCCCAAACGATGCCCAGGCCAAAACAGAAGTGGACTTTGCCCTGGATGTTCTTGGTCTTAAAACCTTTGCCATCATTCACGATAAAGGTGATTACGGAAGAGGATTTGCTGAAGATGTCAGAAAATTCCTCAAAGAGTCGGGTCGGGCAGAGGTGCTTCTTTTTGAGGGAATCACCCCCGGTGCAGTTGACTATTCCGCTATAATAAAGAAAGTCAGACGAACCAAAGCAGAAGCGGTTATCTTTGGAGGTTACCATCCTGAAGCATCAAAACTTGTCGCCCAGATGCGCAGAAAACGGATGGATAATGTTTTTCTTTCCTGTGACGGCGTGAAAGATAACGCTTTTATCAGGATTGCCGGCAAACACGCTGAAGGTGTTTATGCCACCGGGCCTGCCGATGTTTCTGATAATCCCATTGCCAAAAAGTTTCGTGACAAACATAAGGAAAAGTATAACTCCGAGCCGGGTGCATTTTTTAACAATGCTGTTACCGCAGCCCTTGCCATAACTAATGCCATAGAGAAAGCCGGTTCAACCGATTCGGCTGCCATCGCCAAAGCCATGCGTAGCGAAAAGGTTGCCACTCCTTTTGGTGAGATCAGTTTTGATGAGAATGGCGATGCCATTGGCATTGAATTTGTCGTATATCAGGTTCAGGATGGTGTTTTTGTTCAGGTTGAGTAGCAGGTAAGAAAACAGGCGGCAGGGAGCAAAAGAATTCCATGCACCCTGTCGCTAATTATGTAAGGTACGGTGGAGGGTACATGTTCGTAGTTTATCACTGATTTCGCATCAACCCGAATGTTTACTATGGAGTCGTTACGAAATAAACTATACAATTTAAGTTAAATTGTATAGGTGCGTAGGTCGGATTAGCGTGTACAACGAAAAAAGATGATAA
>CAZEMY010000050.1:0-11233 GCA_964513405.1 uncultured Desulfobulbaceae bacterium | reverse complement strand
CGGTATTATTCTGATTTTTATTGTTTGTTGTGTTCGTGAGGGCATGATGGTTTATCTGGAATTGAGGAGACGGTTATGTCCAGAATTGGTAAGCAGCCTATTCCGGTACCGAACGGGGTTAAGGTTGAAATACAGGGAACCAATGTCAAGGTAACCGGTGGTAAAGGTACTCTTGAAAGAAATATTCGCCCTGAAATTGAACTCAGGCAGGAAGGTGATTCTCTTATATGTTCACCAAAGGGAACAAGTAAAAGGGTAATGGCCTTTTGGGGGATGACCCGTTCTCTTATCAATAACATGGTAATTGGTGTTGAAAAGGGCTTTGACAGGAAGCTTCTTGTAGAGGGTGTTGGTTACAAGGCTAAGGCTGCGGGTAAAACCTTGACGCTGAGTGTCGGTTACTCCAATCCTGTGGAATTTAAAATGCCCAATGGTGTTTCCATTGAGGTGGGAAAGGACAACTCTCTTAACTTGAGCGGTATTGATAAAGAGCTTGTCGGGATGACTGCGGCGAGAATAAGACAGATTCGAAAACCTGAGCCTTATAAAGGAAAGGGTATTCGCTATGTTGATGAACATATTGTCCGTAAGGTTGGTAAGGCTGGTGCAGCATAAAAACTTACCGTATACAGGTAAGAAAGGATAGGGTATCATGGCAAAAACAAGTCCACAGCTCGTTGCTCGCAGGAAAAGAATTAAACGAATTCGGAAAAGGCTGGCAGGTACTGCTGAAAAACCACGAATGAGGGTGTTTCGCAGTAATCGGCATATATATGTTCAGCTGATTGATGATGTATCCAGGGTTACCTTGGCTTCTGCTTCAAGTGAGGGGAAGGAATTCGATGTTTCCGGCGACAAGTGTGAGCGGGCAAAGAAAGTTGGAGCGTTGATTGCGGGTAAGGCACAGGAAGCTGGAGTGCGGGAAGTCGTTTTCGATCGGGGTGGGAATCTATACCATGGCAGGGTCAAGGCATTATCAGAGGGTGCCCGTGAGGGTGGTCTCAGGTTCTGATTGATCTGGGAATAAGGCAGGCTTGTGATGAATAGGAAAATAACAGGGGGTGTGTTTCTTGGCTGATTTTAAACGAGCTAAAGATGCGAATCAGGACGAGTTCATTGAAAAAATAGTCTATATCAACCGGGTGGCAAAGGTTGTGAAGGGTGGTCGTCGTTTCAGCTTCAGTGCAATTGTCGTGGTTGGTGATGGTAAAGGTAAGGTTGGTTATGGACTTGGCAAAGCTAATCAGGTTCCTGAGGCAATCCGCAAGGGTGTCGAGAGAGCTAGAAAGGGTATGGATAGGGTTGCATTAACTGATGTCTCTATTCCCCATGATATTATAGGTAAGTTCAAATCAGGTTCAGTTATGCTGAAACCGGCTTCCGATGGTACCGGAGTTATTGCCGGCGGGGCCGTTCGTGCTGTCCTTGAAGCGGCTGGTGTGCAAAATATTCTTACCAAGTGTCTTGGCTCAAATAATCCTCATAATCTTGTGAAAGCCACCATAAATGGCTTGCAGAGATTACGATCGGCTGACCAGATTGCCAGGTTGCGGGGTCTGCCTGTCGAGGACATGGTTGCTTGAAAGGTAACTATATAGGAGCACCTCATCTTCACCCATTTAAGCCTGCTTGAGTAGCAATAGTACTACGGATACTCAGGCTTGCAATATAAGGCACTCCTGAACAGTTACAGTGTGCAGTTAGGGGTGATTTGTTGTCCCTACTGAATAGTTACCTTAAAAGATAATAAATAAAATGTTCTTGATAGGATGGTGGTGTAATGAGTGAGACAATAACCGTAACCCAAGTGAAAAGTGGGATCGGCAGTAACGATAAGATTCGTGCCACTCTGGTTGGCTTGGGGTTAACTAGGATGCATAAAACCGTAATCAGGAAGAAAACACCTGAGATCTGCGGAATGATTGCCAAGGTCAAACACCTTGTCCGGGTGGAGGATAAAATATGTTGAGATTAAATAACCTTTCCCCTGCAAAGGGATCTCGCCAGAACAAGAAGCGAGTTGGGCGTGGTCCGGGAAGCGGGCTGGGTAAAACTGCTGGCAGGGGGCATAAAGGTGCCAGATCTAGATCAGGATATACGGCCAAACCCGGATTTGAGGGGGGGCAGATGCCTTTGCATCGTCGCCTGCCCAAACGAGGTTTTACTAATATCTTCAAGAAAGAGTATAAGATTATTTCCCTAAGTGATCTGGATAAGTTTGATGAGGGTGCAACTGTTGACCGACAGGCTTTGCTTGATGCTGGTCTTGTTAAAAAAACAGATGGCTTGATCAAGGTTCTGGCTAATGGTGATATATCTAAAGCTGTCACTGTTGTCGCAGATAAAGTAAGTCGCTCTGCAGTAGAAAAAATATCAGCTGCCGGCGGCACTGTTAAGGAGTAGGTCGATGGGTGGTCTTGCCAGTGCAGCCAATATTCCGGAACTGAGAAAGAGGGTGTTTTTCACCCTCTTTATGCTTTTAGTATACAGGATGGGAGTGCAGGTTCCCACTCCTGGTATTAATGGTGATGCCTTATCGGCATTTTTTGACCAACATGCCGGCACCATTTTTGGGATGTTTAATATGTTTTCCGGCGGGGCTTTGGAAAATTTTTCTATTTTTGCCCTGGGGATCATGCCCTATATTTCCGCATCGATCATTATTCAATTGCTGACAGTGGTTGTCCCGCAATTGGAAGCATTGTCGAAGGAAGGAGAGGCCGGACAGCGCAAGAAAACTCAATATACCAGATATTTCACCATAGTCTTGGCTGTAATACAGGGATTTTTTATAGGTTCCGGACTTGAAGGAATGACCGGACCGGATGGTAGCTCAATTGTTATAAATCCTGGTTGGGATTTCAGAATGATGACTGTTATCACTCTTACTGCCGGGACAGCATTTCTCATGTGGTCTGGCGAGCAGATAACTGAGAGGGGCATAGGAAACGGTATATCTCTGATTATTTTTGCGGGTATTGTCGCCGGTATTCCCTCAGCTCTTATCAATGGCTTTCAGTTGGTAAGTGCCGGTGAAATTGCCATGGTCTTTGTCCCGTTTGTTTTTGTGATAATTTTTGCTGTAGTTGCCTTCATTGTTTTTGTGGAAACATCACAGCGACGGATTCCCATCCAGTACGCAAAGCGGGTTGTGGGGCAAAAGGTCTATGGAGGGCAGTCTTCTCATCTTCCTTTGAAGATAAATATTGCTGGAGTTATTCCGCCAATTTTTGCCTCATCTATAATGATGTTTCCTGCAACCATTGGTGCTTTTATTCAGATAGGATGGGTTCAACATGTCTCAGCAGCCATGTCATCCGGTACAATTTATTACTATTTCCTTTATCTCTCGATGATAATATTTTTCTGCTTCTTTTACACAGCGGTCACTTTCAAGCCCGATGATGTTGCAGAGAACCTTAAAAAGAACGGTGGCTTTATTCCCGGGATCAGACCGGGTAAAAGGACGGCGGAGTTTATTGACTATACCTTGACCAGATTGACTGTTGTCGGAGCAATCTACCTGAGTGCTGTCTGTCTTATGCCCGATATTTTAATTGATAAACTCAATGTGCCTTTTTATTTTGGCGGGACGGCGTTGCTGATTGTGGTTGTTGTCTCCATTGACACTATTTCAAAAATAGAGTCCTATCTTGTCATGCGCAACTATGATGGTTTTATGAAGGCTGGCAAGATTAAAGGTAAAGGCCGTTAATGGATGTAAATATTCGGGTTGGTGAGAAATCAGTGCAAAACGACGATCTTTTAAATGTTTGAATATTGGCCCCAGGTTTGTTCGATTCGTATTTCTCGCTATATTTAGTCATATGCGGGAGGGGCTAATCGGACGAAAATGGGGTGA
The DNA here is from genome assembly GCA_964513405.1 of uncultured Desulfobulbaceae bacterium. Classification (GTDB taxonomy): domain Bacteria; phylum Desulfobacterota; class Desulfobulbia; order Desulfobulbales; family Desulfobulbaceae; genus DRLX01. The sequence goes on along the minus strand of CAZEMY010000050.1, from coordinate 7,371 downwards.
TAGTCGAACATTTATTAATAGAGGATAGCTTGTGAGGATGACTTGTCTGAAATTGCCCAGGATAAAATAATTACTGTGAAGACACCTGAAGAAATTCAGGTGATGAGAGATGCCAATCAGATTGTCGCTGGGGTTCTTAACCTTCTTATAAGGGAGATGAGGCCGGGGCTTACGACTTGGCAGCTTGACAGCTGGGCAGAGGAGTACTGTCTTGATAATGGAGCTTTGCCTGCTTTTAAAGGGTATCGTGGCTTTCCGGCTTCTTTGTGTGTTTCGGTAAACGAAGAGGTTGTTCACGGTATACCTTCAAAAAAAGTTGTGCTTAAGGATGGTGATATAGTTTCAGTTGATTTTGGCACGAAATATAAGGGTTTTTTTGGTGATTCAGCTGTTACAATTCCAGTTGGTGAAATTGACAAGGATATAAAAAAGCTGCTCAAGGTTACTGAGGAGTCTTTGCTTCTTGCCATAGACAAGGTAAGGGTGGGAAACCGGATTGTAGATATTTCCAGAGCGGTGCAGGAACATGCTGAGAGCCAGGGGTTTACAGTGGTCAGGCAGTTTGTTGGTCACGGTATAGGTACAAATCTCCATGAAGGGCCAGAAATTCCTAATTATGTGCAGAAACAGGCTTCGCCAAGAATAATGGAAGGAATGGTTGTTGCTATTGAGCCAATGATTAACCTTGGAACCCATAAAGTTAAGGTCTTAAAGGATCAGTGGACAGTTGTCACCGCTGACATGAAGCCATCAGCTCATTTTGAACACTCTGTAGCGGTTTGTGCTGAGGGGCCGTTTATTCTCAGTGACAGAGCATCTCGGGTCTCGTGAAATAAAAAATGGTATTTGTAGGAAAAAGGTTGAAAAATATTAATAAATATTTTATCCTCCGAAATTCGCCTCTAAAAATGGAAAGGTGTTATGGCAAAAGAAGAAGCCATTGAAGTTGAAGGTACGATCATAGAGCCGCTACCGAATGCTATGTTCAGAGTAGAGCTTGAAAATGGGCATAAGGTATTGGCTCATATATCGGGGAAAATGCGTATGCATTACATTAAGATTTTGCCCGGTGATACCGTGACGGTGGAGCTTTCACCCTATGATCTTACCCGGGGCAGGGTTACCTTTCGCTCTAAGGGCGGTAAAGGGAAAAAATAAGGATAAGAAGGTTATTCTGTTTCTGTGGCCACAGGTTGCAGGTATTTAGGAGTTGCTTATGAAAGTACGATCTTCAGTGAAGAAAATGTGTAGTGACTGTAAGGTACTCAAGCGCAAAGGCGTTGTGAGGGTTAGTTGCAAAAACAAAAAACATAAGCAGCGACAGGGCTGATCCCCGTAGTTGTTTTTGTTTACAGGTGAACAAGGAGTAATCTCTTGGCACGAATAGCAGGTGTGGATTTACCACGAAATAAACATGTTGACCGGGCGTTGACTTATATCTACGGGATTGGTCTTACGATCTCTCGGCAGATTCTTGACAGGGCTGATCTACCTTATCAGATGAACAGTGATGATCTCAGCACCGAAGAGGTGACTAGGATCAGGAAAATCATTGAGGACGATTACAGCGTTGAAGGTGATCGCCGTCGGGAAGTCTCCATGGATATCAAGAGGCTTATGGATCTCGGCTGTTACAGGGGGGTTCGTCATCGTCGCAGTCTTCCCTGTCGTGGTCAGCGGACAAAGACAAATGCCCGTACCCGGAAAGGGCCGAGACGGGGTTCAGTGCGTCGTTAGGGATGGCATGGAGTGGTTAGTCGGATTCTCTATGTGTTTCAGGCTGATGTGGGGTAGGTAAAAGCAGGTAATTTGGAGCAGTTATGGCAAAGGTTAGTAAGGGTGCTCGTTCGAAGCGTCGTGAGAAGAAAAATATTCCGGAAGGAATTATTTTTGTATATTCAACATTTAATAATACCGTGATCACGATTTCCGATCGGCAGGGTAATGCTCTTGCCTGGTCAAGTGCCGGGGTTATTGGTTTTAAGGGGTCGCGAAAATCTACCCCCTTTGCTGCTCAGAATGCCTTGAGTGATGCTGTTGCCAAGGCTAAGGAGCACGGGGTGCGAAAAGTTGAAGTCAGGGTCAAGGGGCCAGGTCCTGGTAGAGAAGCTGCGTTGCGGGCTTTGACTACTGCGGATATTGAGGTCAGTAAAATCGTTGATGTTACCCCGATTCCTCATAATGGTTGTAAGCCTCCCAAGCGAAGAAGGGTCTGAACATTATTTTCAGGTTTCATTGGTTGGCGGGTATTTTTTGTATTTTTTTGTACGGTCGCAGCCAGTCAGTAGTTTTTGACTGCTCGTTGTGTAAAACCGATACAGATTCTTTGTGGAGATTGTTTTGGCTAGATATACAGGAGCTTCCTGCAGGTCATGCAGGCGGGAAAACATAAAGCTTTTTTTAAAAGGTGATCGTTGCTATTCCGATAAATGTTCGTTTGAGAGACGGGCGTATGCCCCAGGTCAACATGGGCAGAGTCGTTTTCGCAAGGTATCTGATTATGCTGTTCAGTTGCGTGAAAAGCAAAAGGTTAAGCAGTCTTACGGGATGCTTGAAAAACAGTTTCGCCGTTATTTTTATATGGCGGATCGCACCAAAGGTGTAACCGGCGAAAACTTGCTTGTCATGCTTGAGAGTCGCTTGGATAATGTAGTTTATCGGCTTGGTTTGGCCAGTTCAAGGAGCCAGGGTCGGCAACTTATCCGTCATAATCATTTTACGCTTAATGGTCAAAAGGTGAATGTTCCTTCTCTTTTTGTCCGTCCTGGTGATGTGATCATGGTCAAAGAGAAAAGTAAGAAAAATGCCATGATAGTTGACAATATCGAGGGTGCCGCCCGCCGTGGAGTTCCCAGTTGGCTTGAGCTGAATCAGCAGAATTTTTTGGGAACGGTTAAGGCAAAGCCAAATCGTGAAGAAATCACCCAGCCGATTCAGGAGCAACTCATCGTCGAATTGTATTCCAAATAACAAAAAATCTCTTTAAGGAAGGGGAATTAAATAAGCTTTAATGTATATGCTGCGGTTTTTTTGAGATAAATGGCAAGTTATATATCCAGGTTATTTAATGTACTTTCCTAAGGATTGGTGTTGCATGGTGCAGGAAATTCGGGACGAAAATCCCTTTTATAAAAATTGGCACGAACTTATTTCTCCTGAGCGATTAGAGGTTACTGAAGGTACCCGTACTGATCGGTATGGCAGGTTTATCTGCCAACCTTTTGAGAGGGGTTTTGCTGCCACCGTCGGGCACTCTTTACGGCGGATATTGCTGTCCTCAATCAGAGGGGCAGCAATAGTTTCGGTAAAAATTGATAATGCTCTTCATGAGTTCACAACTATTGATGGTGTTCACGAAGATGTTGCGGAGATTATTCTCAACCTGAAGCAGGTTCGCTTAAAACTTGACAAAGCCGAAGGGTGTACAGTTGTTGTTGAAGGGACAGGTGACGGTAAAGGAAAGGTAGAAGTTACTGCTGCTGATATTAATGGCGGTACTGCTGTTGAGGTTATGAATCCTGAACAACATATCTGTACGGTTACTGGTAATACTGTCTTTAGAGCTGAACTCAGGGTCGAATGGGGAAAAGGATATGTTCCTGCTGAGCAGAACAGGAAAGAAGACCAGTCGATAGGAGAAATACCCATAGACGCAGTGTTTTCTCCCATCGTTAAAGTTCAGTATGTCGTCAGTTCAGCACGGGTTGGTCAACGAACTGACTATGATCGGTTGACCATGGAAATAGAAACCGATGGTAGTGTTAAGCCGGAGAATGCCTTAGCATATGCCGGCAAGATTATCAAGGAGCAGATGGCTATTTTTATCAATTTTGATGAGGATGCTGCCAAAGTTCCCGATAATGCTGGTAAGGACAAAGATTCACCAATTCATCATCCCTTTCTTGATAAAGATGTTGAAGATCTTGAGTTATCTGTTCGTTCTGCAAATTGTCTTAAAAATGCTGATATTCAGTATATTGGTCAGCTTGTCCAGAAGACAGACTCCGAGATGTTGAAAACGAAAAACTTTGGTCGTAAATCTCTTAATGAAATAAAGGCGTTGCTCCTGGATCATGATCTAACCCTCGGTATGAAAATAGAGGGATGGGAGTCTCCTGATAAAGGAGAGGCTGGAGAAGACGAGAGTTAGTTGATTTTACTTTTACGCATATTAGAAGGATTCTACCCATGAAACATAAAGTTGCCGGCCGAAAACTCGGCAGGAATGCCTCCCATAGAAAAGCCATGTTTCGTAATATGGTAACCTCTTTACTTGAGCATGAACGGATTTATACTACCGTCCCCAAGGCCAAAGAGGCGAGACGGATTGCAGAGAAAATGATTACTCTGGGCAAGAGAGGTGATCTTCATGCTCGTCGTCAGGCTCTTGCCTATATCCGTTCCAAGTCGATAGTTGCCAAACTCTTTGACGAGCTGGGCGAACAGTATGCTGATCGTCAGGGTGGATACACCAGAATTATCAGAACTGGTGTCAGGCGAGGGGATGCCGCTCCCCTGGCTCTGCTTGAGCTTGTTGGCTATGAAGAGGAAGAATATTTTGAGGATGAGTCTCCAATCGAAGCGGAGGCATAGAGGGCGGGTACTTTTATAAGGATTTTTGGAGAAGTTCTACAGGCTGGTCAGGTGAATTTTCACTTGCCAGCCTTTTTTGTGGAACAGCTTGTGGGGAGGAAATGCTTATTATGACAGGTTGTGATATTGATATCTTCGTTCCAGATGGTCGGGCTGTGGTTGGAGATGAATCTTTTCGTTTTCACTGTCATCCTGCCGTGTCTTGTTATTTGACCTGTTGCCACAAGGTTGAGATGTATTTGTACCCATACGATGTTCTTAAGCTGAAAAATCGTCTAGGCATGGATTCCGCAAGTTTTATGCGTAGTCATGTCAGGGTGTCTGAAGGGTCACATCCTTACTTCCCGGCGGTTATGTTGAATATGGCTGATGAAGATGGTTATCCATGTCCATTTTTAAAAAGCACCGGTTGCTCAGTTTATAAGGATCGCCCCTCTGCCTGCCGCACCTATCCTCTTGAGAGAGCTGTTCAATGCTCCCCGGAGACGCGGACTCTTAAAGAACATTATTCTGTAACCCATCATTCATATTGCAGAGGTCATGATGAAAAACGGAGTTATACGGTAACCGGCTGGGAAAGGGATCAACTCCTTGCTGAATATAACCTCTTAAATGATCTATGGGCAGAGGTTGACGCTTTTTTTGCTACTAATCCATGGCAGGGAGAAGGAGTTGCAGGGCCTTCTCAGCAGTTGGCATTCATGGTCTGCTATAATATTGATGAGTTTCGTTCTTATTTAAACAGACATAACCTGCTTGCCGACTTTTGCTTGAGCAAGCAGGAGCGACGACGAATTAAGAGAGACGATACGGAATTGTTGAAGTTTGGTTTCAGGTGGTTGCAGTTTATTATTGGAGAGCGGGCTACATTGGTGCCACGATAATGGTAAATTGTTGGTAAATGTTCGGCTATCACCCCATTTTTGTCCTATTCGCCTCACCCGCATATACTAAATATAACGGGAGAGGCGAATAGAACAAACCTGGGGCAATATCCAAACATTTAAGAAAGCGTAGTTTTTCACTGGTTTCTCACCAATCCGAATGTTTACAATTATTGAGCAACCATTGAAAACAGTAAATAGTTGTGGTAGATATGGAGAGTTTCTTTCTTAACTTTTAGTCCAGAATCTTATACTCTGTTGTTAAACTTTAAAATAAGTTTTGTCAGAGGTAGTTAGTATAACCAGTAACAGGTTCCTGATTAAGTTTTTTAATCAGGGAAAACACACACATCCCGATAAAATCCTTTGGTGTCCGTTTTATGGCGGATTGGAAACAGGGATGGAGGAAAAACCAAAACAGGAGATTATTATGGCAAATGTAACAATGCGACAGATGCTTGAGGCAGGTCTGCATTTCGGTCATCAGACCAGACGATGGAACCCGAAAATGAAGCCGTATATTTACGGGCCCAGAAACGGGATTTATATTATCAATCTCGATTTGACCATGAAGATGGTTCGTAAAGCACATGCCTATATTGCCGATGCGGTGGCGGGAGAAGGCACCATTCTCTTTGTAGGCACCAAGAGACAGGCACAGTCCATTATTCGTGAAGAAGCAGAGCGGTGTTCCATGTTTTTTGTTAATCATCGCTGGCTTGGCGGAATGATGACTAATTTTCAGACCATTAAGCATTCTGTGGATCGGCTGAAAAAGATCGAAGCCATGCAGGAAGACGGCACCATCAATCGTTTTCCCAAAAAAGAGATTCTTCTTATGGGAAAAGAAAGAATCAAGCTGGATCGTAATATAGGTGGAATCAAGAATATGCGGACTCTTCCGGATGTTCTTTTCGTGGTGGATCCCAATAAAGAGGATATTGCCGTTAGTGAGGCAAAGAAGCTTGGTATTCCAATTGTTGCCCTTACTGATACCAACTGTGACCCTGACGGACTTGATTGTGTTGTACCCGGTAATGATGATGCTATTCGTGCTATTAAGTTGATTTCTTCACTTATAGCGGATGCCGTTCTTGAAGGAAAGTCCAGGCGGGGTGAGGAGGTTGAGGGCGGAGTAGAAGAGCTGGAAGCTGCCATGACAGCAGGGCAGGAGAGTAGTGACTCAGCAGTGAGCAGTGACTCAACAGTGAGTAATGACTCAACAGTGAGTAATGATTCAGCAGTGAGTGATGTTTCTGCCGTTGCTGATAAAACAGAACCGGTGTCAGAATAACCCTTAAAAGGCGTAGAGGCAGGTATGTCTTGTCTCTACGCATGTTGTTTGGTTATTTTAAAACTGATGAACTACTTCCGTTTCCACACTCTTGTGTGTGAACGGGAAAAATTAAATGTTTTGATAATTTGTTTATTATCTGAAAATAATAGAGAGACAAGGAGATTGCAACCGTGAAGATTACAAGCCAGATGGTGAAAGAGCTTCGTGATAAAACCAACGCCGGGATGATGGACTGTAAAAAGGCTCTTGGAGAAACAGACGGTGATCTGGAAAAAGCTGTTGACCTGCTTCGCCAGAAGGGGCTTGCTGTTGCAGCCAAACGGGCTGATCGGGTGACAAGTGAAGGTCTTGTTGATTGCTATATTCATGGTGCCGGAAAACTTGGGGTTATGGTTGAGGTCGGTTGCGAAACTGATTTTGTTGCCAAAACCGATGATTTTAAAACTTTCGTCAGGGATATTGCCATGCATATTGCTGCCGTTAACCCTGTTTCTGTCAGCAGAGATGATGTACCTGCTGAAATTGTGGAGCGAGAGAAAGGAATTTATATCAAGCAGGCTCTTGATTCAGGAAAACCGGAAAGCATTGTTGAAAAGA
>CAZEMY010000049.1:0-11305 GCA_964513405.1 uncultured Desulfobulbaceae bacterium | reverse complement strand
TTGAAGTGATAATTCTTAACTTTGCAAATTGCGATATGGTTGGTCATACCGGCGTATTCGCAGCTGCCGTACAGGCTGTGGAGACCGTGGATGGCTGTCTTGGCAAAATCCATGACTTTGTAAGACGACGGGATGGAGTCATGCTTATCACCGCAGATCACGGTAATGCGGAAATAATGGTTGATCCCCATACAGGCGAACCATATACCGCCCATACCTTGAATCCGGTACCGCTGGTTCTGGTTTCAGAGCAATATGCAAACTGTAAATTACGAAGGAATGGGGCATTGAGGGATATTGCCCCCACCATGCTCGCCCTGCTTGGTCAGGATATCCCGGTTGAGATGGATGGGGGAAACCTGCTTGAGTGCTGATGTCAGAAGGCAGAAGCCAGAATAGTTAGCGCTTCGCATTGTGCGGATAGAGAATAGACCGGGGAATCAGTTAAGTATAGTTTAAACAGCTTCATGCATTCCCACGCTCTGCGTGGGAATGCAGGGCAACCTGATTGACAGAAGTAAGGTATAAATGATGGGACAGGGTACTATCCCGAGTTTCCTGTTTATAAATGTTGCATTTGAGTAACATGCTGAAAAAAAGAAGGTCAATGTCTCGTGACAGAAAGAAAAAAACAAAAAACCGAGCAAAGGGTGGGAGCTATCGTTCGTTCTTCGGCCGCTGAATATCTGACCTTTATCGCGGCTGGCGGCAACTCTGAATCCAGCGTGGAAATGCGTTATGAGAATGAGAATATCTGGCTGTCACAGAAGATGATGTCCACGCTCTATAATGTCTCGGTATCTGCGATCAATCAGCATTTAAAACATATTTTTGACGACGATGAGCTGGAAAGAGAAGCAACTATTAAGAAATACTTAATAGTTCAAACCGAAGGCAAGCGAGAGGTTCAGCGCGAAGTGGAACATTATAACCTTCAGGCGATTATTGCGGTTGGTTTCAAAATAGAAAATGAGCGGGCCGTGCAATTTCGTAAGTGGGTTAATCAGATTGTGAAAGACTATACTATCCAAGGCTGGACAATGGATGTTGAACGCCTGAAACAGGGTGGAAGTATTCTTGGTGATGAATATTTTGAGCGTCAGCTTGAAAAAATCCGCGAAATTCGGCTATCTGAGCGTAAGTTTTATCAGAAGATTACAGACATTTATGCCACCTCACTGGACTATGATTCGTCAGCCAAGGCAACAAAACGTTTTTTTTCAGCAGTCCAGAATAAAATGCACTATGCCATTCATGGTAATACCGCAGCAGAAATTATTGCGGGCCGTGCAAATCACAAGAGAAACCACATGGGCTTAACACATTGGCAGGGGGCACCCGACGGAAAAATTCATAAATACGATGTTTCTATTGCTAAAAATTATCTCACCAATTTGAGCTTGAGCAAATGCAGCGCATTGTTTCTGCGTATCTGGATATGGCCGAAGTTCAGACCATGCGTCGTATTCCTATGACTATGGCAGATTGGGAAGATCGCCTAAGCGGTTTTCTTAAACTCTGGGATAGAGAAATTCTACAAAATACTGGAAAGGTCAGTGCAGAAATTGCCAAAACCCGTGCTGAAACCGAGTTTGAAAAATATCGTGCTGTGCAGGATCACCTGTTCGAATCTGATTTTGACCGTTTATTGAAGCTGCACAATGATAATGAGGAAGAAAACAAATGAAATATATAAGTACCCGGGGCGGGATCAAGCCCATTGGTTTTCAGGATGCAGTTATGATGGGGCTGGCCCGTGACGGTGGTCTCCTTCTTCCCCAATCCCTGCCATCCATTGATGACAAGGTTCTTGAACTGTGGAAAAACCTTCCCTACCAGTCCCTGGCACTACAGGTGCTTTCCCTTTTTGTTGATGATATTCCCGGCCGGGATTTAGAGGAGTTGATTGAGCACTCCTATAGCTCGTTCTCCAATCCCCAGGTAACCCCGCTCAGACAGGTGGGGCAACAATATGTCCTGGAACTATTTCATGGCCCCACCTTGGCATTCAAGGATGTTGCCCTGCAACTTCTTGGTAATTTATTTGAATATATCCTGAAAAAAAGTGATTCAAACTTAAATATTATCGGGGCAACTTCCGGCGACACCGGCAGTGCTGCCATTTATGGGGTACGGGGGAAAAAAGGAATTAATATCTTCATCCTTCATCCCCATGGACGCACCAGCCCCATTCAGGCTCTACAGATGACCACAGTTACCGATGCCAATGTTTTCAACATTGCGATCAGAGGTACCTTTGACGATGCCCAGGCGATTGTTAAAAAAATATTTGGGGATCTTGAGTTCAGAGATAAGCATCACCTCGCTTCGATTAATTCAATCAACTGGGCCCGGGTTCTTGCCCAGGTGGTTTATTATGTGTACAGCTACTGCAAACTGTGGAAACATGGTTATGATTCCGTGGATTTTTCCGTACCAACCGGCAATTTCGGAGATATATTTGCCGGTTTTATTGCCAAAAGACTCCTGCCAAAGGGCTGCATAAACCGCCTGATTCTTGCCACCAATGAAAATGATATTCTTTCCAGATTTGTCAGCGGCGGCGATTACTCCACCACCGGGCCGGTGAAACCCACCCACAGCCCCTCAATGGATATCCAGGTCGCTTCTAATTTTGAGCGGTATCTTTATTATCTCCGTGATGAAAACCCTGTTCAGGTAAAAGATGACATGGAATCTTTTACGGAAACAGGTAAACTTGACTTAAGCAAATATAAGAGCAGAGTAGGCGAAGATTTTCTCTCCCGCCGGGTCAGTGAAGAGGAGACCATTGCCACCATTGGCATGGTTTACAAGGAACACGGTTACCTGCTTGACCCCCATACTGCGGTCGGGTTCCGGGCAGCAATGGAACTTGGGAGCAGCGACCGGCCGGTGATCTGCCTTGCGACAGCCCATCCCGGTAAATTCAGTGAGGCGGTGCAAAAGGCAACCGGACAGGTCGTGGAACTTCCCAAAGCTCTGGCAAGTCTTGAAAACCTGCCTAACCGCTGCGAGACCATGGATGCCGATATTGACCTTATCAAAGAGTTTGTCCGCAACCATGCAATATCATGAGAAATGCAATAAGTTACCAGGAAAAAATTGAAGAAGCCCTTGCTTTTCTTAAAACAAAAATCCAGGACAAAATAGAAGTCGTTATCCAGACTGGTACCGGTCTGGATAACCTCGCCGGAGCCGTAGAAAACTCAGTTCTTATTCCCTACGAAGAGATCCCCCATTTCCCATCTTCCACGGTGGAAAGCCATCTCGGAAACCTGATTTGCGGGCAGCTGGCCGGTAAGTCGGTAGCCCTTCTCCAGGGACGGTTTCATTATTATGAAGGATATTCCACCCGGGAAGTAACATTTCCTATTCGGGTACTTTCCCTGCTCGGGGCAGATACAGCCATCATAACCAATGCCTCCGGCGGCTTAAACAAAAATTATCGTCCGGGAACTATCATGGTCATGGAAGACCATATTTACCTGTTACCGGACAATCCCCTCCGCGGTGATAATCCGGCTGACTGGGGAGAGCGGTTCCCGGATATGTCCTGCCCCTATGATAAAGATCTCAACAAGCAGGCAATAGAGACAGCATCACAATTAGATATCAATGAGCTGGTCTGCGGTACTTATATCTGTGTTGCCGGGCCAAGCCTCGAAACTCCGGCTGAAACACGCTACTTAAAAATGATTGGCGGTGATGCGGTCGGCATGTCATCAGTTCCAGAGGTCATTGTTGCTATCCATGGCGGGATGCGGGTGCTGGGACTCTCAGTGGTTGCCAATGTCAATGATCCTGATAACTTCACCCCCATCCTCATTGAAGATATTGTCAAGGCTGCCCGTCGGGCCGAGCCCCGCATGCAGAGGTTAATCATCGGGATTCTAAAAGCAATATGAGCAGGAGCAGAGAGCTGATAGTCAGCGGCAAATATCTGCTGACCATGGATGCGGACAATAATGTTCTCGATAACGGAGCCTTGCTGATTAGAGGAAATACCATTGCCAAAGTTGGTGATGCCGGGGAGCTGATAGCTGATTATCCGCAGGCAGAACGGCTCAATGAACCCCATGGGCTAATCATGCCGGGTCTGATTAACACCCATACCCATGTCGGGATGAGCTGTTTCCGTGGCCTGGCGGATGACCTGCCCCTGATGGAGTGGTTACAGGAGTATATTTTCCCCCGTGAGGCACAGTTAAGCGGGGAGATAGTTTATCAATCCACCCTGCTCTCCCTGTGTGAAATGATAAAATCAGGAATAACCAGTTTCTCCGATATGTACCTGTTTACTAAGGATATTGCCAGGGCTGTCCATGAATCCGGGATGCGCGGCTGGCTTGGCGAGGGATTTTTTGATTTCCCCTCCCCCGGTTATGGGAAGCTGGAAAACGGTTTTATCTATATGGATGAACTCTTTGATCTGTATAACAATCATGAACTTATCACCATCACCGTCTCGCCCCATTCCGTTTATACCTGTTCCCCTGAACTGTTGACCCGGCTTGGTCGGTTCAGAGATACAAGACAGGCCATATATCATATCCACCTCTCGGAAAACCACGAAGAAGTACAAACCTGCCAGAAACAATATGGCTGCACCCCTGTTCAGCATCTTGAAAAACTTGGTCTGCTTGACAGCCGGGTACTCGCCGCCCATTGCGTAATTCTTGATGATACTGATATGGAGCTGCTTGCCAAAAAGAGGGTGAAAGTCGCCCATTGCCTTCAGTCAAACATGAAACTGGCTTCAGGTATTGCTCCCCTGGTCAGGATGGCGGACAGCGGGATCTGCATTTCTCTTGGCACGGACGGACCGGCTTCCAATAACGGGGTTGATATGTTTGCCGAAATGAACAGTGTCGCCAAGGTACACAAAGCTGTCTGTATGGAACCAACCGTCATGGATGACACCCGCACCATACGGGCTGCTACCATCGGAGGGGCTGCGGCCTTATCCGCATCTGATATGATTGGCAGTCTCGAAGAGGGAAAAAAGGCGGACTGCATTGTTATTGATCTTAACCAGCCCCACCTTACCCCGGTTTATAATCCTGTCTCACATATGGTATATGCTGCCCGAGGCAGCGATGTTATCCACTCCATCATTAACGGCAGACATATAATGAAAAACCGCAAAATTACCACTCTTGATGAAAATTGCGTTCTTGCCGGGATGAACATAATCAGGCAGACTATTCTTGATATGGGATAATGAGTGGATAAGAAGATGTCCGCAAATTACTTGACATCCAGCCACTCTCCGCTTTTACTTACTCAGGAAAATCAAAATAGCAGATGTGCCAGATCGGGATTAATCATTTTCATGATCAGGAGAAATGCTGATGGCTTTCAATCCAAGCATTCTGTTCAAACACTGGACTTACCGTATTTTTTCTCCGGACACCATCCTGCAGGAAACCTATAGAGCATTTAAACGGCTGCTCAAACATGATGCCCATGCCCATGAGCTTATGGCCGAGCTTGAAATGATGTACCACGACAACAGCAGAGAAGATCTTACCGCTCTGCAAAAAAGGTACCGACAACTGGGCAAGGCTGTCCATGGCATGGTTGACTGTCTCAAGGAGATGAATCCTGGGGCATACGGGGATTTACAAGACTATTTCCGTAAATTTGATTTTTACATTAATTTTTTACTGTCTCCTCCCCTGGCGGACTCTTCCCCGCCTTTTCTTTACCATCTTTCCTCTCCTGTGGATTCGCCGGGCCAAGTCGGAAACAAGGCTTTTCACCTTGCTGAGCTAAGACGAATTAATGCCTCGACTCCAGAAGCTTTTGTCCTGAGTGCTTCATCCTTTCACCTCTTTATTGAGCATAACTCCCTGCGTAATAAGATAGATGATATCCTTGCAAAAACAGATATCTACTCATCGTCTTCCCTGAAAAAATATTCGGGCAGGTTACAAGAGCTTATTCTGTCAGCAAAGATTCCAGCCAATATCACAGCGGATATGGAGGAGGCATGTGACCATATAGAGAGCCAGGGAAAATATCCGGTAAGGTTTGCCGTTCGCAGCAGTGCTGTTGGCGAAGATGAAAGCGGCCGTTCCTTTGCCGGTCAATACAAAACCATACTCGCTGTCAGCAGAGCAGACCTGGCAAATGCGTACCTCCAGGTGCTGGCATCTAAATATTCACCCCAGGCTCTTTTTTATCGTATTTCCCTGGGGTTATCCGACGAAGAAACAGCGATGGCGGTTATAGTCATGGAGATGATTACTGCCAGGGCGGGTGGCGTAATATATAGTCGGGAACCGACAGAAGAACGCAACGACACCATCCTTGTCCAGAGTGTCCATGGTGGAGGTGAAGCCCTTGTCAGCGGTACGCTCAGCCCCGACACCTTTATTATCTCCAGAAAAAACTATACTGTTATCAGAAAACAGCAAAAATACAGAACCAATAAACTGGTCACGGGAGTGAACCGCCTCATAAATGTGCCTCTCCCTGAGCAGGAACAGCAAACGATGTCAATTACGGATGAACAGGCCCGGCAACTTGCCCGCTCCGGAGCCGACCTGGAACATTTATATGGTTGTCCCCAGGATGTGGAGTGGGTGATTAATGATGAAAATATTATATTTATTCTTCAAAGCCGTTCTCTCGCTATCAGAAATAAAACAACCTCCGGTCACGAAAACCAGGATTACCGGCAGATTGACAGGGAACCTCTGCTAAGCGGTGGAGAAAAGGCAGCCGGCGGAACCGCTCACGGCCTTTTGTATATAGCTGGTGAAGACTACCCCCTTGATGACATTCCAGAGGGTTCAATTTTGTTTACAAAAAACACTCCCCCTTCGCTTATCCAGGTAATGAACAGATTAGTCGGAGTCATCTCAAAACAGGGAGGCACAGCCAGTCATTTTGCCACGGTATGCCGGGAGGCTGGTATTCCTCTCCTCACCGGGATTGATTTATCCCTGCCCCCCCTTGCCCATGGTGAGCTGATTACCCTGGATGCCGATAATAAAAATATTTACTCCGGCAAGATAGAGACTCTGCTTAAAGGAAAAAAAACCGGTAACTCTTCTGAAAAAACTCCCTGGTTCAAAAGACTCCGCGCAGTTCTTGATTTCATAACTCCACTGAAACTGATCGATCCTTATTCTTCACAGTTCGTACCGGGTTCATGCCGTTCTCTCCACGATATTATCCGTTTCTCCCATGAAAAAGCCATGCAGATCATGTTCTCTCTTGGCAGTGGCAGCGGTTTATATGGAAAGAAAAGAAAACTTGAATCCAAACTGCCCATAGAAGTTTTTCTGGTCGATGTGGGCGGCGGAATATGCAAGGATTTCAAAAATGAGAATAATATCCCCCCTGACCATATCTGTTCAGTGCCATTTACAGCTGTCTGGAAAGGGTTGAGTAATAAAGATATCGACTGGCCGCCCCGCAATCATTTTGACTGGAAAACTTATGATACAGTTATGATGGCGGGGGGGATTGTTGCAAAAGATGCAAGTGAGCTGGCCTCATATGCGGTAATAGGTCTTGATTATCTTCATTTTGCCATGAAATTTGGTTATCATTTCACCCAGGTTGATGCCTTATGCGGTGCAACCCGGCAGGATAACTACTGCCTCATGCGTTTTTCAGGGGGCGGAGGAAATTATCATGGTCGTTCGCTGCGGATACAATTTTTAATCAATATCCTTGAGAAAACAGGGTTTAAAGTTGATGTCCGTGCTGACCTTCTCGATGCCCGAATGATCGGAGTGGACAGCGAAACCCTGGCTGGTAAACTGGAAATACTGGGACGATTACTGGCAACCACCAGATTAATGGATATGGTACTCAAAAGTAATGCCATGGTAGAATGGTGTGTGGAAGAATTTTTCCAGGGGAGATATAATTTTTACAAACGCTCGGAGATGGATTCAAACATATAAATAATGTCATATAAACTTACCTGGATAACAAAACAGTTGGCAGCAGGCTATGCCCCCATGTCCTATGATGATCTTGAAACCATCAAAGAAGAAGGAATAGACACAATTATTAACCTGTGCGGAGAATTCTGCGATCTTCATGAAATTGAAGAAAATGCCGGATTTGAGGTTTACTTCCTGCCAATTCCCGATGAATGTGCACCGGATATGGAAGAAATGGAAAAAGCACTTGCATGGCTTGACGAGGCAATCTATCTGAATAAAAAAGTGCTGGTTCATTGCCGGCATGGACATGGCCGAACCGGAACCTTTATTTCAGCATATATGCTCCGCCGAGGATTCAGCCTGAAAAAAACAGAAAAGTTGCTTAAAAAAACCCGTGCTAATCCAACAAATTACTGCCAGTGGAAACTGTTAAGAAAATATCATAAAAAGGAAGGGTTACTGACGGCTACAGAACCATCAGTGGAAACATATCCAGACAACAATGAAGTCGCTCCATTTATACAGGAGTACAAGGCAGTAATCAGAGAAATTGATAATGAACTGGCAACCCGTGCAGAAACTTTCTCCAATGAAATCGGTGGTCAGCCCTGTTGTCATGAATATTTTGAACTCGATCTGATTGAGAGTGTTTATATAAACAACAGCATGAACCGCAAGCTCACCAGGGAAGAAAGATTGAGTGCCATTGAACAAGCCGGAAAATGTTCTTTGATTATAAGTACCTGTAAAAATATCAGTAAGAACCTGCCCGAACTGCATGACAAAACATTTACGGAAATATATGCTGCCACTGATACGCATTGCCCGCTTTTTGTTGCCGACAGGTGCCAACTGTTTGCCGACAGACCATCTTATTGCCGGTGGAGCGGCTCTTCTCTTGCAGAAAAACAAAAAGTACAGTTTTCCAATATGCTAAAGAATATATCCAAAGAGATATACCTCGCCATGACCGGTTCTTTTCCACTGGAATCAGAGTTACGGTTTTCCATGGCGGATACGGTTTCCGGTCGCTTTGTCCAGATGTACTTTGAGAAAATGCTACAAAATAAAAGATGAAAAATGAAAACAGCAAGATTCTGGTTGTCGATGATCAGGTGGATATGCTTGTCATGCTCCAAAAGGTTATTTCCAGAAAATGCGGCGGGGCAACGGTACGCATATCAGAGTCTGCTGAAAAAGCCTTGAATATTGCAGACACCTGGTCTCCAGATGTGGTTCTCACCGATATAAAAATGGCGGGTATGGGCGGGATGGAGTTTCTCCGCAGACTTATTGGCATCGACCCAACCATAAGTGTGATTATAATGACCGGCTACGGAACCATCAGCATGGCGGTAGAGGCACTTAAAGGTGGTGCTTACGATTTTTTTGAAAAACCATTTGATAATGACAAGATTGTCCATGCCCTGGATCGGGCTGTTGAGAGAACCAGTCTGCTCAGAGAAAACCGCCGCTTACACAGCCGTCTTGGCAAAAATGAGCAGACAACTGAACTTGTGGGCCAATCCCAAAAGATGAAACATATCTTTGAACTGTTAGCCCGCTTGGCTCCGAGCAACGCCACGGTTCTAATCCGCGGACAATCCGGAACCGGTAAAGAGCTGGCAGCCCGTACCCTCCATCAATGGAGTGAGAGAGCAGCAAAAAAGATGGTGGTGGTCAACTGCCCTGCCCTGCCTGAACATATCCTGGAAAGTGAGCTGTTCGGCTATTGCCGGGGGGCATTTACCGGTGCTGATAGAGATAAAAAAGGGCTGTTTTTTGAAGCAGAAGGCTCCACCATTCTCCTTGATGAAATAGCAGATATCCCCCTAACCATTCAGACTAAGTTATTAAGGGTTCTCCAGGAGAAAGAAATCCAGCCCCTGGGTCAGACAAAAACATATAAAGTTGATGTCAGAGTACTTGCCTCGACCAATCAGAACCTTGAAGATAAAATAGCAGGGGGCGAGTTCAGAGAAGACCTTTTTTACCGCCTCAATGTGATGAGTGTTACCATGCCGACCCTGAAAGAAAGGCAAAGTGATATTCCCCTCCTCAGTCAGCATTTTCTTGAAATGTACAGGCGGGAATATAACCGCACTGGTCTTGAGTTCAGCCCGGAAGCTCTCCTCTGTCTCATGAACCGGCACTGGCCGGGAAATGTCCGCGAACTCGCAAACACCATCAACCAGGCCATCCTCCTTTGTAATGGCGAAAGAATAACTCCTGAAGATCTTATATCCACTCAAAACTGTAACGAAATATTCAAGCAAAAAGTCCCTGTCCGCCTTGAATGTTTATTTCCTCTTCCTTACAAAGAGGCTAAGGCAAATCTTCTCAATTATTTTATCCCTGCTTATCTTGGCGAAGCCCTGGCAGCCTCAGAAGGTAATGTCTCTGCTGCAGCCCGTCATTGTGCAATGGAGCGACAGGCCTTTCAAAGACTTATGCGTCGTCATAATATAAAATCGGATAATTTCCGCTCATAATTAAAAAAGATGTGCCTGCAACCAAATAGCCCCAGGTGCATCTTTTTTAATGCACAACTTGTACAGATCAGTCCAGCCAGCTTGCCTGCTCACAAATCATCTTCTGACAAGTTATCATACATTACAGATAGTTAGCCGCAAACAACTACATACTCAACAAGTGGCACATTCCATGCAACAAGCAATGTATAGATAAATAATCATGATAATAAAAATCAATTTAACTACTCTTTCCTTTGTTCCCTCGTTCCCACGCTCTGCGTGGGAATGCAGGGCAACCTGATTGACAGAAGTAAGGTATAAATGATGGGAGAAATATCCGTTCCCACGCAGGAGCATGAGAACGAGGGGGATCATCGCAACACTTTTGTTGCACCAATTAGTTTCAGAGGTTTATTGCCATACTATGCGATTAGCTTTACTCTCATTATCATTTCTTATCATCCACCCTGACCAGGCTCTGGCCTTACAGACCCATGGAGCACCAACGGGGCTGTATGTTCACCAGATGGCTCATATCTTATACGCTCTTGCCCTTGCTTACCTGTTCAGGGATATTCGCCGCAGCTCTTTTACCAGCAAAGGGTGGAAATATTTTCTCTGTTTCTGTATGTTAATGCTGCTCTGGAACATTATCGCTTTTATCGGTCATGTTGCCCAGGTCTCCGTTGCTGAAGAAGCCATTGATAAAAGCAGGGGATACATCCACAGCAGCCTGCTTGCTCCTTTCACTTTTAATAAAATAATTTTTTATATCAGTAAGTTTGACCACCTTATCTGTGTACCGGCTCTTTATTTTCTCTACCTTGCAATGCGTTCTTTTTACCGCAGCAGCGAAGGAAACAATAAAAGAGAGGGAAGATGAACAGCCTTCCCCTCCTGCCGATTATTATTGTTGATATT